>NZ_DAWDUX010000014.1:9244-19787 GCF_052346665.1 Collinsella sp. | reverse complement strand
CACATTGACCAAATAGTCAGGCCCTTGCGCCTCTTGTATATCAATCCTGCAGATTTAGCTTGTCTATGCATTTCTATACAAGAATGAACAAGAATATGCGTACCTGTTATCACAGTGGAGTAAACGGGGCGCTTCCGCTCCGCGGAAAAGCGTGATCAGGCGGAGCGGCCCATTACGCAGAGGGCTCCTGCTGCGTGATGCAGTGGATGTTGCCGCCACCGTAGACGACCTGCTCGGACTGGACGCCGACGCACTTATAGACGCCCTCGCCCCAAACCTCGTCGTAGATCTTCTGGAGGGTCTCGACGGCCAGGGCGTCGTTCTCATCGCCGTACTGCGGAACGATGACGCCGTGATTGGTCACGAGGTAGTTCATGTAGGAGGCGATCAGCGGCTCGTCGGCGACGCGCGGCTCGGCGTTCTCGTCGGCGTCGATGGTGTCGCAGGAGGCCTGGTCCATGAACAGCGGGTTGACGGGCATGGGGAGCTTGTAGACCTTCATCTTGCGGCCCTTGGCGTCGACCGCGTTGGAGAGGGTCTCGTAGGCGGCGTGGCACTGCTCATAGAAGGGGTACTCGGGATCGTCGGTCCAGATGCAGGCCATGACGCCCGGGGCGATGAACGTGGCGACGTCATCGATGTGGCCGTTGGTCTCCTCGGGGTCGATGCCCTCCTTGACCCAGATGACCTTCTCGACGCCGAGGTAATCCTTGAGGTGCTCGTCCATGTAGGCGCGAAGCTCCTCGCTCCAGGGCTCGAACTTCTTCTTGAACTTGGGCCAGATTGACTCGGGGTCCTCTTCCTCCTCGAGCACCGCGGAGCAGGTGCGGCCGGGGGACAGCAGACACTGGTCGGTCACGACGAGGGTGCCCTCGCCGTCGACGGTGATGGAGCCGCCCTCGAGGATCATGTCGTCGGGGCGATAGCGACGGCAGCCGGAGAGCTCGGCCATCTTGAGGGCGATCTGTTCGTCCTTGTCCCACGGGAAGTACAGGCCGTCGATGAGGCCGCCGTAGGCGTTGAAGTGCCAATGACAGGCGCGCTTCTCACCTTTGCCGTCGATGACGTAGGTGGCGGCGGTGTCGCGGAACCAGGCGTCGTCGGTGGTCATCTCGATGACGGTGACGTTCTCGTCGTCCTCGAAGACGGCCTTGCAGTTGGCGTAGTCGGCCTGGTTGGCGCACATGGTGACCGGGGTGAACTCGGCGATGGCGCGGGCGATGGCGGCGTACTGTCTCTGGGCGGGTTTGGCGCCGTGGGCCCAGGTGTCGGTGCGGTGGGGCCAGCCCATCCACACGCGGTCCTGCGGAGCGAACTCCGCCGGCATGAAGAAGCCATCGGCCGCAGGCGTGGAGTCGGATTCGTAGATCGTACGCATTGTGAACCTCCATATTCGTACAACCTTGTGCGCGAGGCGGGTCACCCCGCGCGAAACTACCTGTATAGGTGGGGTGCCCTAGTCCTCTTTTCTCCGAGGAGGCTAGAGCGCCTCATGTTGGGAGCGACAAGCTCGACGAAGCGCACTACGGTACGCGAGGAGAGTTGGAGCCCCAAGATGAGGCGCTTTAGTTCTCCTCGGCCTCCTCGGCGAGGCGCTGGGCGGCTAGCTCCGGGGTCAGGCCCCTGTACTCGACCTCACGGCCCTTGGAGGAGACGACGCGGAAGATCTCGCCGACACCCAGCAGGACGAGGAAGATGATCAGCATCGGGATCTTGCTCTCGAACTCGGCGGCGCTGAGCGGCACGATGGTCGCGACGATGGCCAGGATGAGCTCGATGCAGGGGACGGCGATGGCGATCTTCATCATGGCGCCCTTGAAGGGGAAGCTGAAGACGCGCTCGCGGTTCGGGTCGACACGGCGCAGCTTGAGGAAGGCCGGGAACATCGGGATGTAGGTGAGCAGCAGGAACACGACGGAGGTGCCGAAGAGCATCCAGAAGATTCCCTCGGAGATCGCCGGGATCGGGACGAGCTGCAGGCACAGGACGAGGGAGGCCACGATGGCATTGACGAGGTTGGCGCCATTGGGCATGTCGTCCTTGGAGATCATGGACGCAAAGATCTTGGGCATGTTGCCGTGCTCCGCGGCATAGCGGGCGACGGAGTTGACGCCGAAGGACCAGGCGGCCATGTTGGCGAACAGGGTGACGAGGAAGGCGATGCAGATGATCTTGAAGATCGGGGAGTCGCCGACCATCGTCTGCAGCGCGTAGATCATGCCGTAGTCGGGGTCGATCTGGCTGGCCGGGACCGCCGCACCGATACCGAAGCCGGCGAAGAGGTAGATGGCCGCGATGGACAGGCCGCCGACGATGATCGCCTTGGGGATGTCCTTCTTGGGATCGGCCATGTCATCGGTCATGGTGCAGATGACCTCGAAGCCCATGAAGTTGAAAATGATCACGGACAGGTAGCTGAGCGCGTTGGCGTTGGTGAGCTCGGGCAGGAAGGTATGCGGGCTCATGTCGGAGGCGAAACCGTTCTCCATGGCGTACCAGATGCCCAGGGCGCCCACGGCGACCGCGACGGCGACCTTGATGATGGCGCCGCCGTTCAAGACCCACTCGGAGTCGGCGACCTTGGAGCGGCCCATCAGATAGACCAGCCATACGAAGCCGAGGTCGATTGCGATCTTGGCGACCAGAGAGAACTCGACGTGGAACACCATGCCCAAGATGTCGGGGAACATGGTCGCCAGGGAGGCGATCCAGAAGGGATAGTTGATCCAGTAGTAGTACGAGATACGGGCGCCCCATTTGTCGCCCAGGCCCTCGCGCACCCAGTCGTAGATGCCGCCCTCACCGTCGTAGGTGGTTCCCAGCTCGGCGACGATCATGCCGTAGGGCAGCAGGAAGGTGATGACCAAAAAGATCCACCAAAAGAACTGCTGGTTGCCGATGGCGGCCGCGGGGGCGGCGGCCTCGCAGACGAAGACGACGCAGATGACGGTGGCGATAACGGTCAAAAAGGAGAGCTTCTTCTTTGATTCGCTCATTGGTATTCCTTTAGCTCAGTCAATGATAGGCAGGCGGGCGGCAGGAGACGAGCATCCGCCGCCCGCAAAGAGAGGACTTAGGCCTGCAGCTCGCAGATCTTGTCGAGGGCGGCGTGCAGCTCGGCCTTGGCGGAGTACTCGACGTCATCGTCATTGAGCGGGGTGCGGGCGCCGAGCGTGGCGAGCAGGGCGCGGATGGAGTGCTTGCGGTTCTCGGCCTCAACCCAGCACAGGGAGCGCTCGGGGTCGTCCATGACCTCGTCGGTGACCTCCTCGTTGCGGGTGGCCGGCAGGCAGTGCATGAACTTGGAGTTCGGGCCGGCGAAGTTCATCATGTCCATGGTGACCTGGTACTTGGGGTAGAAGACGTCCATGTAGTTCTCGCCCTCGACCTCCTCGTCGTACAGGCCGTACCACACGTCGGTGTAGATGAAGTCGGCGCCCTTGATGCACTCGATGTCATCGGAGATCACGATGGAGCCACCGGAGACCTTGCAGTTCTCCTCGCCGATCTCCATGAGCTTCTTGCCGAACTCGGCGCGCTCCTCCTCGGTGCCCACGTGCAGGGCGCCGTCGCAGATCTGGTGACCCTTGGGCCCGAACTGCACGAACTTCATGCCGATCTTGGAGCAGATGAACATGAGGGAGAGGCAGACCTGGGTGGCGTCGCCGATGAAGGCGAGGGTACAGTCCTCGATCTTCTTGCCCTCGGGCAGGTTCTCGAGCATGGTCATGAGGTCGCCCATCTCCTGCGTGGGGTGGTTGAACTCGGACATGCCGTTGATGACGGGCACCGCGGAGCCCTCGGCGAGGCCGACGACGTCCTTGTGGCGGTCCACGCGGGCCATCATGATGTCGAGCAGCGAGCCCATGACGCGGGCGGTGTCGCCCAGGGACTCATGGCCACCGAGCTGGATGGAGCCCGGGCCGTAGAACTGGGCGTGACCGCCGAGGTCGGTCATAGCCGTCTCGAAGGAGAGACGGGTGCGGGTGGACACCTGCTGGAAGATCATGCCGAGGGTCTTGTTGCGGAGCAGGTGGGGATAGTAGCCGTCGACCTTGATGGCCTTCTTCATAGCGAGGCCGAGGTCCTCGATCGCCAGGATCTGCTCCTTGGTGAACTCATTGGTGTCGATAAAGTCCTTGGGCATAGCCATTGCTCGTCCTTTCCGCCGTCCGCCGTCTTGGCGCCGACTTTGCTACGCGGGGCATCTTGTGCACCCCGCCTCGTTCCGTGACTTCATCTTTGGACGAGCTTGTGCGATTGGCGAGTTTATTCGAGTTGATAGGCCGCTCGGGGAATTAAACCGGCTCCAACTCCGGTTGAGGACGGTCATCCCACCAGCATCTGACGACCCGACCCCCTCGCCGACGGAGTCTCGTGGCACCGTTCGCCGAATCCGCGAACGGCTCCCTGAACGGTCGACGCCTCGCACGGCGAATCTTGGACGTGGGGCCCGCGATCACTTTTTGATGCATGTTTTGCCGCTCACTGGGCCATTTCAACCGCATAAGAGAATAAACCCCAATAAACCGCAGGTAGAAGAGCCGCAGGTCGGACGGCTAAACTTGCTCTTTCCCGTTTGGGTAGTATGTATACTGGCCAAGATTTGGGAGGGACTGAGTATGAACAGCCTGTTTTTCTTCTACACGATTGCGATGCTCACCCTGTGCATCGTCACTGCCGTGTTCTCGTTTGCCGCGTTGGCGTCAACGCGCCGGCGGCTGTTCTTCTTTAGCACCGGTGCCTTCGTCTGCTACGCGATCGAGCTGACCGAGATCTTCTTCCACGAGTACATCTCTCAGAACCAGCCGTTCCCCATGGACGAGTACTACGCCATCTCGATGCCCGTGCTGCGCACCGCTGTGAGCATCATCCTCAATGCGTTCGTTTGGCTTCTCATCCTCAACGTGCTCGACAAGCACTCCAAGCGTTTGTTCGCATGGCCGGTCATCGTGCTCTCAATAGCGAACCTCGTGGTCATATTCCTCATGCCCGAGGGTCCCGTACGCCAATGGCTGTACTACACGCTGCGGCAGGCGTTCTCCTTTGGAACCCTGCTCTATGCCATTTGGAGCTATAAGCACGAGGCCTCCCCCGAACTCAAAGCACAGCTCGCTAAGTTCCGCAAGCCGCTGCGAGTCGTCCTCACGCTTGTCGGCCTTATCATCCTCGAGGACACGCTCGTCATCCTCGTCATGCCGCCGAGCGACGGCGAGAGCTGGCTGCCGCTGTACCTCTCCGAGCGCAACTTCACGGAGAACGTGCTGCTCGTCTTCGCGGCCCTTCTGCTGCTGCGCCACATCTACCACGTGCTCTCCATCCGCATCCAGGAGGCCCCCGAAATCGAGAACGTCCCTGACATCGAGCGCCACATCGACACCATTATGCCGAGGTACCGCATGGAGCACGGGCTGTCCGAGCGGGAGGCCGAGGTCCTGAGCCTCGTCGTCATGAAGAAGACCAACCAGGAGATCGCCGACGAGCTCGTGCTCGCCGTGGGGACCATCAAGTCCCACGTGCACAACCTCGTCAAGAAGACCGGCACCAAGAACCGCGAGGACCTCATCGTCGACTTCTGGCAGAGCTAAGGTGTGAAACTAGATACCCACCACAACCAGCAGGTTTACGCTTTTACATCACGTTTTTGTCGTTTTTTCTTGCGTTTTCCATCTCGATTATGGTCGAATTACTACGCTTTTCCATCAGGCACCTCGCCATGCGCAGCATCCTGTTCGACACGCGTTTGGGCATTTCAAGTTATGGCCCGCCTCCACTCGGCTGCCTCGAGAGTTAACTCTCGAGGCGGCAATCCGGACAAAACGACAAAAACCCGCCGCGAGAGTTAACTCTCGCGGAACTCGCCTTTTCCGTGGCAACGCCGAGACTTCATTTCTCGTGACTTGCGCTTCGCTGCAAGTACTTCATACCAAGCGCCTCATGCCAAGCACCCCCGCACCATGCACTTCGCACCTCAGATTAGCACCCGTCCCTTTCTCGAGGTGATGACTTGTATCGCGCATTTCCATCACGCTGGGAACTGTGTTTTCCAACGCCCATGCAAACGCCCCCGCCGGAAATGAATCCGACGGGGGCGCATCAGGCGCTATGCGCTGCGGCTTACAGCCCGTTTTAGGCGACTACTCGTTGTAGAGCGTCTTGAGCTTGACCAGATGCTGGTAGCGATCCATGGCAGCGGCCTCGTTCTCGGCAAACAGCTCCTCGGCACGCTCCGGGAAGGAACGCGTCAGGCTGGCGTAGCGCGCCTCGTTCATGAGGAAGTCGCGATAACCGCCAGCCGGCTCCTTGGAGTCGAGGGCGAACTTCTTGCCCTCGGGGGCAGCCGGGTTGTAGCGGAAGAGGTTCCAGTAACCGCAATCCACGGCCTTCTTCATCTCGGCCTGGCAGTTCTGCATGCCGCCCTTCTTGATGGAGTGCATCTCGCAGGGGCTGTAGCCAATGATGATGGACGGGCCGTCGTAGGCCTCGGCCTCGTGGATGGCCTTGAGGGTCTGGGCCGGGTTGGCGCCCATGGCGACCTGCGCCACGTACACGTAGCCGTAGCTCATCGCGATCTCGGCGAGGCTCTTCTTCTTGATGTTCTTGCCCGCGGCGGCGAACTGGGCGACCTGGCCCAGGTTAGAGGCCTTGGAGGCTTGGCCGCCGGTGTTGGAGTACACCTCGGTGTCGAACACGAAGACGTTGACGTTGTTGCCAGAGGCGAGGACATGATCCAGGCCGCCGAAGCCGATGTCGTAGGCCCAGCCGTCGCCGCCGAAGATCCAGAAGGACTTCTTGGTGAGGTACGCCTTGTCGGCCAGGATCTCCTTGGCCTTGTCGCAATCGGACTTCTCGCACTCGGCGATCAGCGCGGCAGCGGTGGTCTTGGAGCCCTCAACATCGTTGCGAGCGTCCATCCAAGCCTGGGCGGCGGCCTTCAGCTCATCGGAAGCCTTGTCGCAGCCGAACATCTCCTCGCACGCGGCGACGAGCTTGCCCTGGACGGCCTTGTAGCCGAGCTCGAGACCGAGACCATGCTCGGCGTTGTCCTCGAACAGGGAGTTGTTCCAAGCCGGGCCGTGACCGTTCGCATCGGTGCAGAACGGGGAGGTCGCGGCGGGGTTGCCCCAAATGGAGGAGCAGCCGGTGGCGTTGGAGATGAACATGCGGTCGCCGCAGACCTGGGTCACCAGGCGGGCGTACGCGGTCTCGGCGCAGCCGGCGCAGGAGCCGGAGAACTCAAGCAGGGGCTGCTTGAACTGGCTGGACTTGACGTTGTTGCCCACGAGCTCGGGCTTCTCGGCGACGTTGGCCACGCAGTAGTCGAAGGTCTTCTGCTCGACGAGCTCGCCCTCGGCGGGAACCATGGTGAGCGCGTCCTTGGGGCAGACCTTGGCGCAGTTGGTGCAGCCCATGCAGTCGAGCGGGCTGACGGCGATGGCGAACTTGTAACCGGTGTCCTTGGGGATCTTCACATCCAGCATGCGCATGGTCTCGGGGGCCTCGGCGACCTCGTCCGCGTTGAGCGCGAACGGACGGATGGTGGCATGCGGACACACGTAGGCGCACTGGTTGCACTGGATGCACTTGGTCTCGTCCCAATGCGGGACCATAACGGCGACGCCGCGCTTCTCGTATGCGGAGGCGCCCAGCTCGAACTGGCCGTCGGCGCAATCCTTGAAGGCGGAGACGGTCAGGGAGTCGCCGTCCATGCGGGCGATGGGCTCCATGAGCTCCTTGACCTGCTTGGCGATTGCCGTCTTCTCGGCATCGGTGAGGACCTCGGCAGGAGCCTCGTCGGTGGCGTCGGCCCAGTCGGCGGGAACATCGAACTTCACGAACGCGGTCGCGCCGGCGTCGATGGCCTTGTGGTTGGCGTCGACGATAGCCTGGCCCTTCTTAGCGTAGGACTTGGTGGCGGCGTCCTTCATGTACTGGAGCGCCTCCTCCTGCGGCAGAACGCCGGCCAGCGCGAAGAACGCGGACTGAAGCACGGTGTTGGTGCGCTTGCCCATGCCCACCTTGGCGGCCAGGTCGATGGCGTCGATCAGGTAGACGTTGATGTTGTTCTTGGCGATGTAGCGCTTGGCATTCGCCGGCATATGGGAGGCGAACTCCTCGGGCGTCCACTGGCAGTTGACCAGGAAGGTGCCGCCGGGCTTGACGTCGCGGACCATCTTGAAGCCCTTGATGATGTAGCTCGGGTTGTGGCAAGCCACAAAGTCGGCCTTGGTCACGTAGTACGGGGAACGGATCGGGGAATCGCCAAAACGCAGGTGCGAAATGGTGACGCCACCGGTCTTCTTGGAGTCGTACTGGAAGTAGGCCTGGACGTACTTGTCCGTGTGGTCGCCGATGATCTTGATCGAGTTCTTGTTGGCGCCAACGGTGCCGTCGCCGCCAAGGCCCCAGAACTTGCACTCGATGGTGCCCTCAGCCGCCGTGTTGGGGGCATCCGGGTCCATGGGCAGAGACAGGTGGGTAAGATCGTCCTCGATGCCGATGGTGAACTCGCGCTTGGGCGTATCGGACTTGAGGTCCTCGAACACGGCGAAGGCAGCCGCCGGCGGCTCGTCCTTGGAACCGAGGCCGTAACGGCCGCCGGTCACCACGAGGTCGGAGCGGCCCGCCTCGTACAGCGCGGAGACGACGTCCTGGTAGAGCGGCTCGCCAATGGAGCCGGGTTCCTTGGTGCGGTCGAGCACGGCGATCTTCTTGACGGTCGCGGGCAGGGCGGCCACGAAGTCCTCAACGGACCACGGACGGTACAGACGAACCTTGACCAGGCCGACCTTCTCACCGTGGGCGTTCAGGTAATCGATGACTTCCTCGAGGGTGTCGCAGAAGGAACCCATGCAGACGACCACGCGGTCGGCGTCGTCGGCGCCGTAGTAGTCGAACAGATGGTAGCTGGTACCGAGCTTGGCGTTCACCTTGTCCATGTAGGACTGGACGATGGCCGGCAGCGCGTTGTAGGTGCCGTTGCAGGCCTCGCGGTGCTGGAAGAAGATATCGCCGTTCTCATGGGAGCCGCGAGCGGTGGGGTGCTCCGGGTTGAGTGCGTGATCGCGGAAGGCCTGAACGGCCTCCATGTCGCACATGTCCTTGAGGTCCTCGTAATCCCACACGGCGACCTTCTGGATCTCATGCGAGGTGCGGAAGCCATCGAAGAAGTTGAGGAACGGCGTCTTGCCGGTGAGAGCGGCAAGGTGGGCGACGGGCGAAAGGTCCATGACCTCCTGGACGTTGCCCTCGGCGAGCATGGCAAAGCCGGTTTGGCGGCAGGCCATGACGTCGGAGTGATCGCCGAAGATGTTGAGCGCGTGGGTGGCGACGGTACGGGCCGAAACGTGGAAGACGCTCGGCAGGCCCTCGCCCGCGATCTTGTACATGTTCGGGATCATGAGCAGGAGACCCTGGGACGCCGTGTAGGTGGTGGTGAGGGCACCAGCTCCCAGAGAACCATGGACGGCGCCGGCAGCGCCAGCCTCAGACTCCATCTCAACCACGTTCACGGGCGTACCGAAGATGTTCTTCATGCCCTGAGCCGCCCACTGGTCGACATGGTCGGCCATGGGGCTGGACGGCGTGATCGGGTAAATACCCGCCACTTCGGTGTACGCGTACGAAACGTACGCGGCGGCCTCGTTGCCGTCCATAGACTTGAACTTACGATCTGCCATATACCCCTCTCCTCTCGACTAGGTATATAAGGCGCCGGGAGTCACTGCGGCTCCCGGTATGCTCGCATGGCGGACGGAACCGAGCAGCTGCCTCGGAAGATCGCACCATGCACTCGCGCGGCATGACATATCGCCACGCGGGATGCGCATGTAGAACCATTGTACCCCCGATTATGAGTCCTAAAAGCACAATCTAGTTGAGTCGGCGAACGTATGTTTTCGCAGGTAGATATATTGGACTACGCAGTATCTCATCAATGATGAACCTCGTGCCATCGACACCGGCTTGCTCAATGTGCCGCCCTCGCGGTCGTACTCCACCATCATCGTCCGCCGCGTTCTGTTGCCGGCATGTGCCGCCACCCTACCTCGACGGCACCTCCGCACGCCCTTGCGCACTTCGGCCCAAAGGCCAGCGTTACCGCGCGAACGGCCACGCCCCACAATCATCCCCAAGCACTGCCGCCGCTCCGGACAGCGCGCGCTCCCTGATCTGTCCGGGCTCGCACTCGCGCATCTTTCGGCGATTAATGCCGACGACTAATTCCGGTGATTCACCTAAGTACGTTCAATTTGGCCAATGCCTCGAGAACAGAAGCAGATAATTTGTCAAAACCCCAGATAGAGAGCTCATTCATTCTGGGTATATCCAACCCAACCACATTATTGAACGTACTTGAATGCAAGCTGGGAGGGAACCGACTGATGGACCAGATATTGAGCGGGCCAACCGCCTTTGCGCTGCATCGCATTCCGCCGCAATACCGCGCCCTGCTGCCCAGCGTCCCCTTCATTGGCGCACCTGCATGCTGGCGCACCGTCCTCAAAGAATCCTTGTTCCGGACTTTAATCCAGCCACCGCT
>NZ_DAWDUX010000014.1:0-9234 GCF_052346665.1 Collinsella sp. | reverse complement strand
CTGGCTTGGCGATCTCCCCTTTGGGGCAATCGAGAACTACGGCTCTGACCTCCAAGTCACCTCGCCCCTCATGACCCTTCTGACACTCGCCCGCATTCCGCATGTTTCCGATGTGCGTCTCCTCATGGCAATGTATGAGCTGTGCGGTACGTTTTCGCTTTTCGCACCCACCGAGGAGTTGTGCGCCGCACTCGAAACGGCACGCTCGGCGGGCGCACGTTTCTTCGAAGAATGGCGGCCCGTTAAGAAAGCCGACGGCAGGCCAAGCGGACTCTGGAGCCGCAGGCCTCTTGTTGCAATCGAGGAGCTCTCCTCCTTTGCCAACGAAGTGCGCACGTATCGTTGCGGAGCGCGCTTCGCTCGCTGCGCCAAGCTGGTCACCGGAATATGCGCGTCTCCCTTTGAGGTGCAAGCCACTATGTTACTTTCGCTGCCGCCAAAACTCGGAGGCCAAGGGTTCAAGGGGCTCGAGAACAACAAGGAAATTAAGCTCACTAGCGACGCGCGTCTCCTCTCGGGACGAGTCCGCTGCTGTTACGGAGACCTCTTTTTCGAAAACACCACCTCGGGGCGTCCGCTGGATATTGAGTGTCAAAGTGGTCTGGTCCATGACCGATACGAGTCCTTCATCTCGGATTCGGACAGAATGGCCGCATTGCAAACCATGGGGATCGAAGTCCTGCCCCTTACCTATGACCAGCTTTTCAATCCAGAGAAGTACCACGCCGTCTGCGCCCATATTGCCCATTTGCTGGGCACCAAGCCCCCGGTTCTGGATGCCCGCATGCACCAGATGGAAACCAACCTGCGATACCGCCTATTCACCAGCTGGAATACGCCCTTTTAGCATGGCCGCGCCAAGCATCGATCGGGGCGGGCATGGCCAGGTGCCTGCACGAAAAACTGCACCCGTCAAGCAGACCCTGCACGTGAAATCTCGAGGACTTTCGTATCGCTTGCTGCTAAGTACGTTCAATTTGGCTGTCACCGGAACTCGGCCCGTTTAAGGCGACACCTCTACCTTCGCTTTTGATAGGCCGCATTCATTCCGTACTCAGGGTAAGCCAAAAATTGAACGTACTTGGAACATCGAAGCGCCGCAAAGCCGCCCGGCACCGCAGATCGACACCGTATCCACGCCAAAGCGCGGGCGCACGTATAGCGGGTTTTTGGATGGATGCCCGCAGATTGGACTTCCAGAAAGTCGTCTTGGCGTGTGCGGCGTGCGCATCCGGACATTTTGTGCCTCCCAATGCCCGACTCCCTGCACGCGACAACGATTAGCCCACTTCTACAACGCCCGGCGGGCCTCGATAGCGCGGCCCAAGGTGAGCTCGTCAGCGTACTCGAGGTCGCCGCCCACGGGCAAGCCGCTGGCCAGGCGCGTGACGGTGATCCCCAGTGGCTTGATGGTGCGCGCGAGGTAGCTCGCTGTGGTCTCGCCCTCGATGTTGGGGTTCGTGGCGATGATGACCTCTTCGATGTCCTCACTCCCCAGGCGAGCGAGGAGCTCGCGCACATGCAGCTGCTCGGGGCCGATCTTGTCCATGGGGCTAATCACGCCGCCGAGCACGTGGTAGAGGCCGCGGTAGCTTCCCGTCCGCTCGATGGCGGTCACGTCGCGGGGCTCGCCCACCACGCAGATCCGGTCGCGCTCACGGGACATGTCCTCGCAGATGGCGCACTCGTCGTCGGTAGCGTAATTGAAGCACCGACTGCAAAAATGCACTTCGTTCTTGACCATGAGGATGGCATCGGCCAGGCGGCGCGCCTCCTCGACGTCGGCTTCGAGCAGATGGTAGGCGATGCGCTGGGCACTTTTGGGGCCAATACCCGGCAGGCGTCCCAGCTCGTCGAGGAGTATTTGAAGGCTACGATCGGCACTCATGCTTCAATCCAAAATCGTTCCACAGCGGCGTGCGTCCGGAGCGCGCATCTTGGGGACGGACTCCAATTTGCACAAAGAGGGCCGTGTGCATTTTGGGGACGGACTCCAAAATGCACACTCTGCCTCAAGTTCAACAGATGCTAAAAAGGCATGCCGGGCATGCCTGTGCCCATGCCGCCGGTGGCGGCGCTCATACGCTTGTTGGCGATCTCGGCCACGCCGCGGTAGGCCTCGTTCACGGCCGCCACGATCATGTCCTGGAGCATGTCAACGTCCTCGGGATCGAGCGCGTCGGGGTCGATGGTGACGGACTGAAGCTGCATGTTGCCGTCCACGGTCACCTTGACCATGCCGCCGCCGGCACTGGCGTCAACGGTGACCTCGTTCATGCTCTCCTGGGCCTCGGCGAGCTTCTTCTGCATCTGCTGGGCCTGCTTCATGAGCTGCTGCATGTTGATTCCGGCCATGGGTTCTCCTTACTCAAGCCTCCTGCGATTCCCGCAGGCGAATAGTCCAAGGGCATGGTACCACGGGGGACCGCAGCCGCCGCGGGAGGCGGCCGTAGGCGCGGCCACAAACGCGGTCACGGTCTCTGCCGCGATCACGCCTGCGGCCACAGCTGCGGTCTCGGCCTCTACCCCAGTCTCGGTCTCGACCACGGCTGCGCTCTCGAGGGCAACTTCGTCGATTTTTCCTAATGAAAGCAGGAGATTTTTCGACGAATCCACCCTCGCAGCATGAGTACCTTAGCTGCAGGACGACCCTGGCGACCGAACTACTTGAAGACGACGTTGCCCCAGATGTTCTGGAGCACCTCTTTCGCGTCGACGGCATCGGCAGCGGGTGCAGAGGCGGCGTCGCCGGCGGCGGGAGCGGTAGCCGCGGGCTTCTGAGCTGCGGCGGGCCGCCCAGATGTCGCGGAGACTGCGGGCTGCGGGGGTACCGCGGGCTGCGCGGGGACGTCGAACGGCGGCAGCTCATCCTCATCGGCATACGAGGCTATCGTCGCGTCGTCGTACGGGACCTGCTCATCTTCCCACGCCCTACGGTCGGCCTCGATGTCGCGTTCGGGCAAGACGGTGGGACCACTCACCTGGTCGACCGTCTGCGCGGACTGAGCAGATGCCGGCTGCGCCGAGGCATCGGTCCGGCCCTGAACAGGAGCCGACGTGGGCTGCGCGGCCGCCGTGCCCTGCGTCGCCGCCGGAGCGGATGCGGCCTTTGGCGCCGGCGCTGTCGCGGCGGCCCCCTCCATCACGTACGTCACCGAACGCTTGCCGAACACCTGGCAGATGATGGGCATGACCAGTTGCGCCGAATCGGGCCGGGTGATCATCTTGAGCGCAAAGGTTGAACCCTTGGGGAATCCAATCGTAAGCGTCTCGCCGTCATCGCTCACCGCGCGAGAGCTCTGCAGCAAGCCACCGCGAGAGGGCTGCTCTGCCGTGACGCGCTTGACCGCATCCGCCCAACGACGCTGCAGTTCGCCGGCGTCAGCGGCAGGGGGCGTGACGGCGCATGAAGCCATATGGGGCTGGGACTCGGCGGAAATAGTCGTCTTCACTGCGGGAGCGCCAGTCGCCGACGCCGCGGACGAACTCACGCTCGCACCAGGCACCTGAGCCGTAACGGGTGCTGTGCGGTCTGAAGCCGAGCTGACAGTCGCACCGGGCTCGGGATTTGTCGAGCAGGTTGGGACGGGCGAGGCGGAGGGCTCAGCAGTGGCGGGACGCACCTGGGCAGACGCCGAATTCGCGGCGGGCATCGTGGCAGCAGCGGGAACCGCGGCAGCAGGCGCCGCAGCAGCAGGGGGCACCGGTGTCGCAGCGGGTGCCGCAGCCGATGCCGTGACAGGATCGGGGGCCGGTCTCGAGGCAGCGGCTTGGGCGCCGGTTCTCTGGCCTCGCCCCATAGCCGCCGCTGGCATCTCCCCACGCGCGGGCGCGACGCCCCCCTTGGCCGACGCCGCCTGCGCGACAGACCTTGTCCCCGTCATCGAGGCAAGCTGCTCTGCCCCCATCGGCGTACTCGGAACACCGGCGGCAATCTGGGCCTCCAATCGCACGATGCGCTCGGCTAGGGCTTCCAGCGTCAAGTCGGACTCGGGACGAGCGAGCCTTGTGAGGGCTATCTCCAGGACCAAGCGCGGATCGGAGGCACTGCGCATCTCGAGGGCCGCATCGTCAAGAACGGTCAACGCGCGAGCAAGGCGATCGGCACTCCCAAACAGGCGGGCCTCCTCCACCAGCGCGGCGACCTCCTCCGGTGTCCCATCGAACAGCTCCGTCTTGGGGCCAGCGATCGCTGCGGTATAGACATCGCGCATGTGCGCCACCAGGTCGCGCGTGAGCTCCAGCAGGTCATTACCCTCGTCGACCTGGGCACGAACCAGCCCGAACAGGCCGACGGTGTCGCGCACGGCCATCTTGCAGGCAAACTCGGCGAGGACCGTCGACGCGACTTCGCCCAGCAGGGCGCGGGCGTCGTCCGCACGTACCGAGCCATCGCCGAATACCGAGAGCTGCTCGAGCGTGGACAGAGCGTCGCGCATGCCTCCGCGTGCGTGCTTTGCCACAATATCGAGGGCCTCGTCGTCAAAGACAAAACCCTCCCGCTCGCAGATATACCGCAAACGTCCCACGATATCCTCGTTCGAGATACGGTGGAAATCAAAGCGCTGGCACCGCGAGAGAATGGTTTCCAAGATCTTTTGCGGATCGGTGGTGCATAGCACGAAGATCACGTGGCTCGGCGGCTCCTCGAGCGTCTTGAGCAGCGCGTTGAACGCCGCCGTCGTGAGCATGTGGACCTCGTCGATGATGTAGACCTTGTACGCGCCGCGCACAGGCGCAAAGCTCACCGAGTTGATGATCTCCTCACGCACGTTGTCGACGCCCGTGCGGCTCGCGGCGTCCAGCTCATACACATCGGGGTGGGTTCCCGCCGCAATGGCCTCACACTCGGGACACGTGCCATCCGGCATGCAGCCCGAGGCGCCCTGCGCACGGGCGGCGTCGGACTTCTCGCACAGTAGAGCCTTGGCGAGGATGCGCGCCATGGTGGTCTTGCCGGTACCACGCGGCCCACAGAACAAGTACGCATGGGAAAGACGACCCTCGGCCACCGCGTGCTCAAGGGTGGAGACGATATGTTGCTGGCCAACCACGCTTTCAAACGTGAGTGGACGATACTTCCTGTACAGCGACTCCATAAGGCGCCTCCTTTACGGCGTTTCGGGCACAGACACGCAAGCGACGAGGCTACAGCCCGTGTTCGACAAGACGACGATCGATCTCCTTTAAGGTCGACCGAATCGCGAAGAGTTGTTTGTATGTGGCGGATTTTACCCTGTTCTCCGCGCGAAGCTTCTCCATATGACGAGCCGTCTCGTCCAGCTCACGCCGCACATCGGCAGCGAACTGGTCAAACGCCGTCAGTCGATCCATGTTCTCCACGCAAGGCGCCCCCTTCTCTCCCCTTTTACCTCCCCGCTCGCGAGCGCAGGACGGACGCGGCGACGGCACGGGTGGGGCTCGACCCGCTGATGATGAATCGCTCCATCAATCATACCGTCTTGCGTCCGCGCGGGTGCCCAGGGGCGCAGCGGCGGCCCCGCCGAGGAGGCGCATGCCCGATATCGGGCGATTTTGTAACGAGTTTGCCGCGGGGTCGAGTAGACGCCTGTTTCGGCTTCCTGCGAGCTGGGGTTTTGTTGTTCAAAACGCCCGTCTACTCGGGGCGTTCGGATTCTCGTTACAAAATCGCCCGATTCCGGGCACTCCCGCATGGTGGAACGGATACTCCCGCCTGCACGCGTGGTAAAATTCGACCTACATCAACCGGCCACGGCCGTGAACGCAGCTCAAACGCACCAAGGATGGCCATGCCGCTATTCTCCCCACACAGATCGCCCCGATCCGGGGCAGGAACACCCGCATCTCACGGGCCCACCGCGGTGCCCGGCGCCAAAGCGGGCTATCCCGCGAGCGACCACGCGGGCAATGGGTTTACACCCGGCGGGGCACCACTGTCGCAGCGCCACGGACTCGGCGGCGTGCACGTTGCCCCGCCGCCCCCGGCGGGGTCCGCCGCATCCGCCCTGCTTAAGCGCTATCGCCCCCTGCAAACACGTGCGGCGGGCGGCTTTGGCAGTGTCGAGATCTGCCTCGACGGGCGCCTGCAGCGCCGCGTCGCCATTAAACGCATGCCGCTCGCCTCCCCCTACAACCGCGTCTCCACCGAAACCACCGCGACCGCGCTGGCCGAGGCCCGTACTGCGAGCATGCTCCAGCACCCCAACATCGTGCAGGTCATCGATTTCACCTACGACAGCGCCTATGCCTACCTGGTCATGGAGTACGTCGACGGCATGAGCCTCGAGGAGTTCCTCGCGCAGGTCGACGGTCACTCACTCACGTACGATGAGGCGGCCTGCATTGCCGATGCCCTCGTCCAGGCGCTGTCCTTCGCGCACGAGAACGGCGTACTCCACCTCGACATCAAGCCGGCGAACGTGCTTATCGACCACAGCGGCCACGTCAAGCTGGCCGATTTTGGCATGGCAACACTCGCGAGCGCCGCGGGGTTCGGCGGAGCGCGCGGCGGCACCATTGGCTACATGCCCCCCGAGCAACTCAACGGCGAGGTCGTGGACGAGCGCAGCGACATATTCGCCCTCGCGTCCGTGCTCTACGAATCGCTCTGCGCCGCGACCCCATTCCGGGCGGGCACGCCGGCGGACTCCCTCGCGAACATCGAAAAGGGCGTGATCTACCCCAGCGACCTGCTCCCCGACATCCCCGAATCCGCTGAGGACGCGTTGCTTTGCGCCCTCGCGCCCAACGCCTGCGACCGCATGGCGGACGTGGGTGAGTTCGGTGACCTCTTTTTGGCCAGCTTGGGGAACCCGCGCGAGGGACGTCGAAGTCTGGCGCGCATCATCGCCCGCCTGACCTCGGACGAAGAAGAGGAGCAAGGGGGCGAGACGCAAGAGGCGGCTCGCGCCTGGGAGCTCGATCCCGCAGAAGGATACCTGGGCAGCCGCACACCCCGCGCGCGGTTTTACGCGCTCGGGGCGATCAGCGGAGCCGCAGTCGCGGTAACGTCCTGGACGCTCCTGGGCGACTTGGGGATCGCCGACCCACTTGTACGCGCGCTCACCGCAATGGGCATAGGCGCCGGCGCGGCGCTCGCCCCGCAGATTGGATCGGCTCTCGCCGCGGGCGGCTGGCTCATGCTTATCCTAAACAACACGCCCCTGCTCTCGGTGCTGCCCGTCGCCATCCTTTCGTTTGCCCTGTTCAGCGCTTGGTGGCTCGTGTGGGGCCGTCTGCAGCCCGCCTCCTCCATGGCGTTCACCGTTGCCGCGGCATGCACGCTGACCTGCGGGAGCACCTTGTTCGCAGCGCCCGTCGTGGTTGCGCTCGCCGCGTTCTTCCTTGCGCCCGCCCACGCCGCCACATCCACCGCCTGTGGCCTTGCGTTCGCGCGCCTCCTTATCGCCGCGCACGTCGCTGGCGGTGCGCTGCCCCTCGACATGGCCGCACGAGCCCTGTTCTCCCTTGAGTTCCTCATCCCCGCCGCGGGCTTCTCGGCGGGGGCGGCGGGAGCGAGCTGGATGCTCGACCGCGCATGTCAGGCGCGACAAGACAGCCGCTCTACCAGCCTCACAACCATCCTGTACCTGCTGCTTCCCGTGGTTTCCGTTGTGTTGCGCTATCTTGCACAGCCTATGGAAATTGCCAGCGTGCCGCCCCTCGAGGTCGCCGAGGCTGTGGGACTTGGGTGCCTATCCTCTATAATCGTTTGGATATGCGTGTATTTGCTTGGATACAAACGAGAAACCCCGGAAGGTGATCGCTCGTGAACTTCCTGAATATCTTCGAGGACCGCGTTGCCGGCATTTTTGGCGCAGCGCAAGCTCCGTTCTCTTTTAAGAAGCTCGCCAAGCAGGCGGCTCGCGAGATGGAGGACCAGACGCTCGTGATCAACGGCGTGGACACCGCACCCGCGTTGTACACCGTCCTCATCTCCGCCGACGACGACCCGCTGCTCGCACCGTACTACGCGCAGCTCGCACGCGAGGTTTCCGAATTCGTGAAGGCGCAGGCCGAGAAGAAACGCTACCGCTTTTCGGGCTCCCCGCTCGTCCGCTTTATGATCGACCCGTCCCTCAAGGCGGGCAAGTTCTCCGTGTTCGCCGAAAACGTGGACGCCCCCACCCTCGCCCGCCTCTATGAAGAGGAGCGTGCGTTCCTCAACGGGGGGAAGCAGGGCGGCGCGAATGCGTTCGGATCCAGGACTCCGGCCCCATCCCCCGTTTCGCAACCCGCGCTGTCACCGCTCGCCGCCGACGCCGAGATGGGTGCTTCCGCGGCCGCCGGGATCGCGGGGCAACCCGACCCGTTCGCAGCCGACTCGCCTGTGCCCGACCCGCTCGCGGCCCCCATTCCCGTTCCCAAAACCATGACGCGCGAGCAGATCGCCGGCCTGGGCGGCGCTGCAGCCGCAACCGGTGCTGCCGGGGTTGCCGCAGCGGCAGCTGGGGCGCACATGGCGCCGTCCCGTCCTTCCGCGCCCGCCCGTCCGCTCGCCCAGCTCGTGGACGTGGTGACCGGCGACACGTACGAGATCACGAGCGCCCGAGCCACCGTGGGCCGCGAGCGCTCCGTTGCCGATGTGGTCCTGCGCGACCCCAACGTCAGCCGCAGCCACGCCCAGCTCGCCTTCACCGGAAGCGACTGGTCCATCGAGGACCTTGGCTCCACCAATGGCACGCTCGTCAACAACCGCCGTGTCTCGCGCTGCCCGCTGCGCACCGGCGACCTGCTGACCTTTGGCCTCAGCACCTTCGAGTTTAGGGGCTAGCCGTGATTGACATCTTCCTGTTCGCGGGGCGCATCGTCCTCATCGTGTTGCTCTACATCTTCCTGTTCGCCGTCATGAAGACCGGTGTGGGACTGGTGCGCGGCCAGCGTCGCGACTCCGCCATTTGGACCATCGACGTCGACAAGGGCCCGCGCGGCATCCGCGGCATCCACATGGACATCCTCGGCCCCGTCATCGTGGGCCGCTCCCCCAGCTCGGACATCTGCGTGAACGAGCCCTTTGTCTCGGCGAGCCATGCGCGTTTTTCGCTGCAGGGGCCCGCGCTCGTGATCGAGGACCTCAACTCGCTCAACGGCACGCTCGTGAATGGACGCGCGCTCAAGGAGCCCGCCACCCTGCGCGAGGGCGATGAGGTCCAAATCGGAGACGTGGTCATGAAGGTGAATCGCCGATGACCGACGAGCGGGACTACACTTCACGCGGGGTGGACGAAGTGTTTGACGAAGAGCTCCCCCGCG
>NZ_DAWDUX010000013.1:9688-48266 GCF_052346665.1 Collinsella sp. | reverse complement strand
AAGCTTGGCGGTCCGTTGGCCGATCGTATCGATATCATCCTTCACGTAGCACGCCCGGATCCTGACCTCGTCATCGAAGGAGCCGAGGGACTGACGACGGACGTGCTGCGCGATCAGGTCGAAAAGGGCAGGGCGTTTTGCGCATGGCGCGAATCGCGAATTGCAGATACGGACGAATGCGGCTGCAGCGCTTCGCTCGATGCCGAGGTTCGTTCCTTCGGTCTGGACGCTGCGGGACGCGAAACGCTCCTTGAATTCTCGAAGCGTTCGCATTTGACGGGCAGGGGCGTCGTCGGTCTCTGCCGTATTTCGCGCACTATCGCCGATATGGCGGAGTCTGAATTCATCCAGGCGGCACATGTATTGGAGGCAGCGCAGTATCAAGGGAGGTATGGAGATGGGGGCGTGTAGGGACGGATTCGAGATTCGTCGGGGAGACTCAGGCTATCCTCGATGTGTGGCCGAGCTTCCCCAGGTGCCTCCCGTGCTGTACGTACGGGGTGATGCCACGGTGCTTGATCTTCCCTCGTTGTCCATCGTCGGCTCTCGCCGTGCATCGCCTTACGGTTCGGCTATCTGCGAACTTGCGGCGGGAATCGCCGTCGAGTCGGGCATACCCGTCGTATCGGGCGGTGCGCGCGGATGCGACCAGGTCGCTGGGTGGGCTACGCTCAATGCTGGCGGCAGGCACATCGTGGTACTGGGGACGGGGGCCGATGTCGTCTACCCCTCCACGGCGAAAGCCCTCGTTGACCGGGTCATCGAAACCGGTGGTTGCGTGATTTCCATAGAGCCCTGGGGAACGCCCCCACAGAGATGGGCGTTTCCCAAGCGAAACCGCGTCATAGCGGCGCTCTCATCCGCGACGTTCGTCGCGGAGGCGGGGCTGCCGTCGGGAACCTTTTCGACGGCGGAGGCGGCCAATGAGTTGGGCAGAGAGGTCCTCGCCGCCCCAGGTTCGATCTTTTCCCCCGAGTCACGTGGCTCTAATTACCTGATCGCGAATGGAGCATGTTGTATCGCCGACGAGGAGGCGCTTGAGGTCGCGATTTCCCGGATTTATGGAACGCTTCGCTTTTGCAGGAAGGATGCTCGTGGGTATGGGGGCCTTAAGGGGAACGAGCAGCGTGCACTCGATATGATAGTTGCAAGCCCGCTACGCGTAGATGAGCTCGCGTCCCATCTCGACATCGATGGGGTGACGTGCTTGACCTTGGTGAGCTCTCTCGAGATTCAAGGCTTGGCCGTGCGGCTTCCGGATGGGAGGATCTCACCGAGCAAGTCCGCCCTTCACGCCTTGACGCGCTTAGGGCACAATGGATGAATTGACGCTAACGCAAAGGAGCCCTATATGACATACGAGCGCGTGACGGTGGTGGGTGGTGGCCTTGCCGGCTGCGAGTGCGCATGCCAACTCGCTGACCGTGACATTCCCGTGGTATTGCATGAGATGCGCCCCTGCGTCTCCTCTCCGGCACATCGCACGGACGGCCTGGCTGAGCTTGTGTGCTCCAATTCGCTTAAGTCGACGCGTATCGACTCGGCAGCCGGCCTTCTTAAAGAGGAACTCCGTCGCATGGGGTCGGTGCTGTTGTCGTGCGCGGAACGCGCTTCCGTTCCCGCGGGTGGTGCCCTCGCTGTCGACCGTGATCTGTTTTCCGCCCTCGTCGCTCAGGAGATCGATTCGCGTCCCCTTATTCATGTGGTGCGCGGCGAGGTCACTGAGATTCCCGAAGGACCCTGTGTGATTGCGGCGGGTCCGCTGTGCTCGCCAGCCCTCTCTGATCGCGTTCTTAATTTAGTCGGTGGTGATGCCCTTTCGTTTTTCGATGCAGCGGCGCCGATCGTCGACGCCAGCACGATCGACAGGTCCATCGTGTTCTCGCAATCCCGCTACGATGATCAGGCGGACGGGGATTACCTGAACGCCCCATTCACCAAGGATGAATACAATACGTTCATCGACGAGTTGGTAGGGGCGGAGCGCGTGGTGCTCAAGGATTTTGAGCGACGCGATCTTTTCCAAGCATGCCAGCCCGCCGAGGAAGTTGCCCGTACCGGCCACGACGCGATCAGGTACGGAGCCATGAAGCCCGTGGGGCTGACCGATCCCCGTACGGGTCGAAGGCCTTGGGCAGCCGTGCAGCTCCGGGCGGAAAACGCTGCATGCACGGCATACAATCTCGTCGGATTTCAGACCAACCTTACATTTGGCGAGCAGAAACGCGTTTTCCGCATGATTCCCGGCTTGGAGAACGCCGAGTTTTTCAGGTACGGCGTCATGCATCGGAATACGTTCGTCGACGCCCCCCACGTCCTCGACGTCACCTTTGCGGTTCCTGGAACTCAGGTGCGTCTTGCTGGTCAGATAACCGGTACGGAAGGGTACACCGAGGCGATTGCGTCCGGTCTTCTCGCCGCTTTGAATACGTTTGCCGACATGGCGGCGCTGCCGTCCGTCTCTTTGCCGCGCACCGGTGCCTTTGGCTCGCTGGTGGCATATGCCACCAATCCGGAGACTGTCGATTATCAACCCATGCATGTCAACTTTGGCGTCGTGCCTCCCTTGGAGGACGGCAAGAGACGCAGCAAGCGCGATCGCTACGCCGCGTATTCCGCCCGTGCCTTGTCGGACCTCGAAGCGTTCCTCGTTTCCCGCGGTGATTTGTTTTCCGCACGAGGGTAGGTTTCGGTTCGCTGGAGTCCATTTTGGTTGCGGATGGGGGAGTGAGTGTGAGCGCGTCCGAGTGCGATTTGCTGGCGTACGTCGATGATTACATAGCTCATATCGCTCGGTATGAGGGTGCGTCGCCCGAGACGGTGCGTGCATACACCCAACACCTCGAAGCGTATGTGCGCTGGTGTGCGCGCAGTGGGGTGAACGGATTGTCGCCGAATCCACGAGACCTACGCTTGTACCTATCGGACTTTGCCTCTGCGGGCTACGCCCCTCGCACCACGTCCGCCCACCTATCCGCTCTTCGGTCCTTCTTCACATGGCTTGTCGAGGAGGGCATCGTTACGTCAGAGGTGGTTTCTGCGCTTTCGAGCCCCAAGCTCGACAAGCCACTTCCCCATACGCTTACCTTGGAGCAGCTCGAGCGTCTCATGAAGGCGCCTGACCCCGCAACGCCTCGAGGGCTGCGTGATGCCGCCATGTTGGAGCTCTTCATCGCCACGGGGGCGCGTATCTCGGAGCTCGCATCGCTTGAGGTGTCCTCCATCGACCTTGCGGCGATGTCCGTTCGCTTGTTCGGCAAGGGCTCTAAGGAGCGTATCGTGCCCCTGTACGATCGGGCGTGCCTTGCTTGCGCTCATTATCTTGATAACGGTAGAGGCGAGTTGCTCAGGGGTCATCCGCAGGCAAATACCGTCACTCGTTTTTTCATATCAAATCGCGGAAAACCCATGGATGCCGCAGCACTCAGGTATCGCTTCAACGCGCTCAAGACCGCTTCTGGTGTGCCCGATGACATTACGCCCCATGCCATTCGTCATACATTCGCCACTGAGCTCTTACGCGGTGGTGCCGACCTTCGCAGCGTGCAAGAGCTTCTCGGGCATGTGAGTCTCTCGACGACTCAAATCTACACGCATTTGACGCCCGACCGACTTAAAACCGCCGTGCACCGCGCGCACCCCCGTGCATAGTCCACGCGATTACTTTGTGAAGCCTTGGCAATGAGTGCTCCACCTGCTATTATTCATCAAGTTGCGAATTTGCAACGTTCCATCACACACGCACGGCTACGCGCCGGCCGCGGTGCCCGAGCTTTGGTAGCTCATGCTCGGGTGGTCGACGCGGACGACACCGTGCGAAAGACAAACCGGGAGGTAAACATGGCTACCAAGATCAACATCCGCACCCTGCTCGAGGCTGGCTGCCACTTTGGCCACCAGACCCGTCGTTGGAACCCCAAGATGAAGCCGTTCATCTTCGGCGAGCGCAACAACATCTACATCCTCGACCTCAAGCAGACCATCGTCGAGGCCGATAAGGCGTACACCTTCCTCAAGGAGACCGCGGCCAAGGGTGGTAAGGTCCTCTTTGTTGGCACCAAGAAGCAGGCCCAGGAGGCCGTGAAGTCCGCTGCCGAGCGCGCCAACATGCCTTACATCAACCAGCGTTGGCTCGGCGGTATGCTCACCAACTTCGTGACCATCCGTTCCCGCATGAACCGCCTCGAGGAGCTCGAGGGCATGGTCGCCGATGGCTCCATGGCTCTGCGTGGCAAGAAGGAGCAGGCGGTCCTGGGCAAGGAGCTCGCCAAGCTGCAGGCCAACCTTGGTGGCGCCCGTGAGCTCAAGAGCACCCCTGCCGCGCTCTTCGTCATCGACACCAAGCGCGAGGAGAACGCCATTAAGGAGGCCAAGCGTCTTGGCATCCCCGTGGTCGCCCTCATCGACACCAACTCCGATCCCGACGTCGTCGATTACGGCATCCCCTGCAACGATGACGCCATCTCCGCGATCCAGCTCATGAGCGAGCTCTTCGCCGACGCCTGCCTCGCCGGTTCCGGCAAGGAGCAGATCTCCGAGGCCGAGATGGCCGCCGAGGCTCCTGCTACCGAGGCTGTCGCCGAGTAGCACCCACCTCATCTCATTCGTCAATTCCCTTTGAAAGGAATGAACATGGCTCAGATCACCGCCGCTATGGTCAAGCAGCTCCGCGAGATGACCGACTCCCCGATGATGGAGTGCAAGAAGGCTCTCGTCGAGGCTGACGGCGATATGGACGCCGCCGTCGACGTCCTCCGCAAGAACGGTCTCGCCGCCGCCGCCAAGAAGGCTGGTCGCGACACCAACGAGGGCGCTGTCGCTGCGTATATTTCCGAGGACGGCACCATGGGTGCCCTCGCCGAGGTCGCCTGCGAGACCGACTTCGTTGCCTCCAACCCCAAGTTCACCGGTTTTGCCGCCGAGGTCGCCAAGGTCGTTTGCGATAACGAGCCTGCCGATGTCGAGGCTCTGCTCGCCTGCGATATGAACGGTGAGACCGTCGAGGCTGCCCTCACCGAGATGATTCACGTCATCGGTGAGAACATGAAGATCTCCCGTACCGCCGTGCGCAAGCCCGCTGCCGGTGGCGTTGCCTCCTACATCCACATGGGTGGCAAGATCGGCGTTCTCGTCGAGTTCTCCTTCGAGAAGCCCGAGACCGCTTCTGCTGAGGCCTTTAAGACCTTCGCCCATGATGTTGCCATGCAGGTCGCTGCCACTGCACCGATCGCCGCTGTGCGCGAGGACGTCGCTCAGGATGTCATCGATCACGAGGTTGAGATCTACAAGGCTCAGGCTGCCGAGTCCGGCAAGCCCGAGGCCATTCAGGAGAAGATGGCCATTGGTCGCCTGGAGAAGTTCTTCAAGGGCATCGTCCTGAACGAGCAGGAGTTCATCAAGGATTCCAGCATGACCATCAAGGCCTACGCCGAGAAGGTCTCCAAGGAGCTTGGTGACACCGTCAAGGTCGTCGCTTTCGATCGTCTGGTCTGCGGCGAGTAAATTGACGCTTTAACGTGAAGGCAGGTCGTGGGGTAACGCTCACGGCCTGCTTTTTCATGGGTCGAGTTCATTTGCTGCGAGTATCGTCCATCCCTGCTAAAATGGGAGAAATTGCGTTATAAGGAGGATTCCTTGTCCGAGTACCAATACAAGCGCGTCCTGTTGAAGATTTCCGGTGAGGCGCTTATGGGTAACGCCGATTACGGTATCGACCCCAATGTGGTGGAGCGCATGGCCGTTCAGGTCAAGCAGCTTCACGACGAGGGGATCGAGGTCGCGGTCGTTGTCGGAGGCGGCAACATCTTCCGCGGTGTCGCCGGCTCTGCCAAGGGTATGGAGCGCGCCCAGGCCGATTACATGGGCATGCTTGCCACGGTTATGAATGCTCTCGCCCTGCAGGATGCCATCGAGCGGATCGATTGCCCCTGCCGCGTTATGAGTGGTATCCAGATGAACGAGGTTTGCGAGCCGTATATCCGTCGCCGCGCTATGCGAAGCCTTGAGAAGGGCGATGTCGTCATCTTCGCCGCCGGATCCGGCAACCCGTATTTCACCACCGACACCGCCGCTGCGCTGCGTGCCTGCGAGATCGGCGCCGATTGCTTGCTCAAGGCCACCAAGGTCGACGGCGTCTACGACATGGATCCGGTTAAGAACGAGGATGCCGTTCGTTTTGACAGCATCAGCTATCATGAGGTCTTGGTCCGTGGTCTCCAGGTCATGGATTCGACCGCGACCGCGCTGTGCCAGGACAACCACATGCCGATCATCGTTCTCAACATCGACGGGGACGACAATATCAAGCGTGCACTTGCCGGTGAGCCGGTGGGCACCGTCGTTATGGAAGAGGAGTAGGGAATGTCTGATATCCGCGAAAGCATGGATAAGGCCCTTGAGAGCTTGAAGCACAATTTCTCCAAGGTCCGCACCGGTCGTGCCAACGCCAACATCCTGTCTGACATCACCGTCGATTACTACGGCGTTGCGACACCTATCACGCAGGTGGCGGCCGTCAAGGTGCCTGAAGCTCATATGCTCGTCATCGAGCCTTGGGACAAAGCCCTGGTGAATGCCATCGTCAAGGCGGTAACCGCTTCGGATTTGGGTATCACGCCCAATTCCGACGGCATTGTGGTTCGTCTCCCGTTCCCCGCGCCTACCGAGGAGCGCCGTCGCGAACTCGTCAAGGAATGCCGCGAGCTCGCCGAGCACGCAAAGATCGCCATCCGTAATGCACGCCGCGATGCGAACAACAAGCTCGAGCGTGACGAGGAACTCACCGAGGACGAGGTTCGCCGCGAGCAGGCCAAAGTCCAGAAGGCCACCGATGAGTTCGTCGCCAAGGTGGATGAGATGCTCAAGGCCAAAGAAGCAGAGGTCATGGAGATCTAGCTGATGCATTACGACGTCGATAAGTTCAACGAGTACTTCGCGAACCATCCCGACGACATTTCCATTGATGACATCGACATGGCGCGCATTCCGCGCCATGTTTCTTGCATCATGGATGGCAACGGTAGATGGGCGACGAGTCGAGGTCTCGGGCGCGGAGAGGGCCATAAGGCCGGAATCGTCGCGTTGCAGGAGGTTATCACCGCATGTGTGCGCATGGGCGTCGACGTACTTTCGGCGTATGCGTTCTCCACTGAGAATTGGAATCGCCCTCAGGCCGAGGTCAATCTTCTCATGCACCTGTTCGCAAAGACCTTCGTTGATGAGCTTCCGCTCCTCAAGCGCGAAAACGTCCGTGTTGAGTTTCTCGGGGACATTTCCGCGCTTCCCAAGAAGACGCGCGATGTCTTTGAGTATGGGCTTGCGGAGACTCGTAACCACACGGGGATGACCCTCGCACTGGCCGTCAACTACGGTGCCCGTGCGGAGCTTGCCCGTGCCACGCGCCTCATCGCCGAGGATGTCCGCGCCGGCGTGCTCGATCCCTCGGACATCACCGAGGAGACCGTCGCTTCCCGTCTGTACACGGCCGACATGCCCGACCCCGAGCTGGTCATTCGCACATCCGGTGAGATGCGCGTCTCCAATTATCTGCTTTGGCAGATCGCATATTCAGAGTTCTATATCACGGACACCTATTGGCCCGATTTCGATCGTTGGGGGCTCGTGCGCGCGATCGCATCCTTCCAAGGTCGCGATCGCCGCTTTGGGGGTCTGACGAGTGCCTAGCGCCTCGTCCCGTGAAGGAGTTTTTACATTGGCTTCCAATACCAACAGCGCCGCATCAGAGCCGAGCGCATCGAAGGACGGTCGTTTGCATTCGTTTATCGTACGCGCCGGTGCAGGAATCGTGTACGCCGTCGTCTTCATTGGCTCGCTCATCTTGGGCGTCCTTCCCACGGCGGTTTTCACGTCGGTCATGTCATGGCTTTGCTGCTACGAGTTCTATCGCATGGCTCGCATCGACGGTAAGGTTCCTAATGAGTTCATTGGGCTGTCGGCGGCCGTTCTGTTTCCCCTGTCCGCCCTCGTCGACCCTGTTTGGCTGACGGTCATCAACTTCCTACTCGTGCTCTCGCTCGGTCTGTGGTATGTCCAGAACCCGCGCACCCGCATCGCGGACGTTGCCGTTACGGTCTTTGCCCCTATCTATACCGGATACATGCTTTCCGCCATTGTGTTGCTGCGCGAAGCGGTTCCCGGCTGGGAGGGCGCGCTGCTCTCGGTCGGCGTCTGCGCATCGCTCTGGCTCTCCGATTCGTTTGCCTATATGGTCGGCAGCCGCTTTGGCAAGCATAAGATGGCCCCAAAGATCTCACCCAAGAAGAGTTGGGAAGGCTTTTTCGGCGGTCTTGCGGGCTCAATCGTCGTGTGGCTCATCCTGTGGTCCACCGATCTGTACGATCTGGATATCTGGTTTGCCATCATGTGCGGAATCGTCGTTTCGATCATGGGCGTTTTCGGCGACCTCATCGAAAGCCGCATTAAGCGCGGCGCGGGAGTCAAGGATTCCGGCAATCTCATTCCCGGCCATGGTGGTATGCTCGATCGCTCTGATTCGCTTATCATCGGCGTCATTACCGCCTATCTGATGCTTCATTTGGGAGGTGTCCTGTAATGACGTCAATTCAGGGGGAGGGCCGTCGCACCCGTGTTGCGATCCTCGGTTGCACTGGGTCGATTGGAACCCAGGCGCTTGATGTGTGCCGTCAGCACGCCGACAAGCTCCAGGTTGTCGCTCTTTCCGCGCATAGCCGTACGTCAGACCTCGTTCGGTATGCGCGCGAGTTCGATGCCCCCTACGTTGGCGTGACCGATGAGTCCCATGCCGAGGACCCGGTGCTTCAGGAGCTTCCCCAGGGCTGCGAGCTGGTGAGCGGTCCGCACGCGGCTGTTGAGCTTGCACGTATGGATGCCTGCGATGTCGTCCTCGTCGCAATTGTCGGCGCCGCCGGTCTCGAGGCGAGCCATGCCGTCCTTTCGGGTGATAAGCGGCTGGCCCTCGCCAATAAGGAATCCCTGGTGGTCGGTGGAGACCTGCTCATGCCGCTTGCCGCGCCCGGCCAGCTCCTTCCGGTTGATTCCGAGCACGGCGCGATCTTCCAATGCTTGATGGGGGAGGATCCTCGTGAGGCGCATTGCATCTGGCTTACGTGCTCGGGCGGTCCGTTCTTTGGTCGTACCGCGAAGGAGCTCGAATGCGTCACATGCCACGACGCCCTGGCCCACCCCACGTGGAATATGGGTGCCAAGATCACCATCGATTCCGCAACGCTTATGAACAAAGGGCTCGAGCGTATCGAGGCCATGCATCTATTTGGTATGGGACTCGACCGGATCAACGTGCTTATCCAACGCGAATCAAAGATTCACTCCATGGTGGAGTTCGTTGATGGTTCGGTGATCGCTCACCTGGGCGCCTCCGATATGCGTATTCCCATTCAGTATGCATTCACCTATCCCGAGCGTTGGGATACACCCGCTCCGCGCATTGATTTCCGTGAGCTTGGAAAACTATCGTTCGATGCGCCCGATATGGAGGCATTCCGCTGCCTCAAGCTTGCCGAAAACGCCGGTGAGTTGCGGGGTACGATGCCTTGTGTCTTGAACGCCGCCAATGAGGTCGCCGTCGACGCCTTCCTCCATGACCGTCTCGGTTTCAACGGCATTGCCGCCGTTGTCCAAACGTGCATGGACGCTCACGATCGTTGCGATGTGGTTTCGCTTGAACAGCTTCGCGATGTCGATGCATGGGCGCGGAAACGCGCGGAGCGTGCGATTTGCTTAATGGCATAACGTAGATTTGGATTCCATGGATACGTTGTTTGGTATTATCGGCCCCATCTTTTGGGGCCTTCTTCTCTTATCCGCGCTCGTGTTCGTCCACGAAGGCGGTCATTTTCTCGCGGCGCGCGCCTGCGGGGTCCGCGTCCTTGAGTTCTTCTTGGGCATGCCTTGCCGCTTCAATGTCCATCATGTCTCCAAGCGAATCGGCACCAAGTTCGGCGTCACGCCTCTCCTCCTTGGAGGATATGCCGAGATCTGCGGCATGGATCCCACCGAGGTCGACTGCGCGCCCCAGGTGCTCGCCGCTATTCACCGCCATGGAACTGTGCGCGTTGACTTGCTCGCTCAAGAGCTCGATCTTAAGGTGAGCGACGTCGAAGAGGCGTGTTCTTTGCTCTACGGATGGGGTTCCATCGTCCCGTCTGACGAGGCGTCCGATCATGATGCCGACGACGAGGTCTCCTCTCGCGATTTTCCCCTCGCCTTTGCCGCTGCGGCTCGCGATGCGCAGGGCAATACGATCTACGACGGTCGTTCGTTTGACCGCAGCTCCGCAACCAAGGTGGGCGAACCTTGGGATCCCCCTATGGACGACCGCGCCTTCTTTGAGCTCGAGCGTTCTCACACGTATGTGGGGAAGGGCTTTTGGAAGCGCGCGTTCATGCTCGTCGCGGGCATTGCAGTGAATATCCTCACGGGTTTCCTGCTCGTGATCGCCGTGTACTCGGTGCTGGGGGTTTCGATGCCCATCGATGCCAATGTACTTGGCGAGATCGTCGCCGATTCGCCTGCCGAGGCTGCCGGCCTCAAGCAGGGCGATTGCGTCATCGCCGTGAACGGTGAGCGCGTCGATTCCTGGCTTGAACTGCTCGATGCCTTTGACGCGGCTGACCATGAGGGCGAGGTCGAGCTCGATCTGTGGCGCCCCAATAACGTTGACATGGCGTTCGACCACTTGCCCATCGACGACTCCTTCGATTCCGGGTCATGGGCACACGAGAACGGGACCTTCCTCACGGTAGGCGTGTCCTTCGACGATGACGGTTTGCTCGGAATCAGCGCCCCCACCCAGGTTGTCCGCCTCAACCCGCTGCAGTCCTGCCAGATCGCCATCGATAACATCGTCGCGACCGCCCAATCCGTTGGCAGCCTGCTTAACCCCCGCCACACCATGGAGGTGCTCGACAACTCAACCTCCGTCGTGGGAATTTCCGTGATGTCGGCTCAGGCGGCTGCTGAGGGCCCCGCAACGTTCCTCAACCTCGCGGCGCTTATCTCGTTCTCGCTAGGCTTCATGAATCTACTGCCCATCCCGCCGCTCGACGGCGGCAAGCTCGTGATCGAGGCTATCCAAGCAGTTACACGCCGCAAAGTGCCAATCAAGGTTCAGACCGCCATCTCCATGGTTGGCATCGGCCTGTTCGGGCTGTTATTCATCTATATGCTGGGTTCCGACATCGTTCGCTTCTTCTAGCGAACATCACGAAAGGGGAGTGCCATGCAGGGGCTTGCTCGAGAGCGCACACGCCAGGTGATGGTGGGTTCCGTGCCTATTGGCGGTGGCGCCCCCGTTGTCGTGCAGTCCATGACGTGCACGCCCACCATCGATGCCGATGCGACCCTGGCTCAGGTGCGCGCGCTCGTGGACGCCGGGTGCGACCTTGTGCGCGTCACGGTCCCTTCTGCCGATGCGCTCGAGTCCTTCGGGCGGATCTGCGCCGAGTCTCCCGTGCCGATCGTCGCCGACATTCACTTTGACTATCGACTCGCTATCGGGGCTGTCCGCTCCGGCGCTGCCAAACTGCGCATCAACCCCGGAAACATCGGTGATTGGGACCGCGTGGACGCCGTAATCGATGCCGCGGGTGAGGCGGGAGCCGCGATCCGCATCGGTGTCAACGCCGGATCGCTTGATCGTCGCATTGCCGAGCGCGAGGACCTCACGCAGCCCGAAAAGCTCGTTGCGTCTTCGCTTGAGTTCGTCGAGCACTTCGAGAAGCGTGGGTTCGAGAACATCGTCCTATCTGCCAAGGCCCACAGCGTGCCCACCACGATTGAGACGTACCGTGCCCTCTCGCGCGAACTGCCCCAGGTGCCGCTGCATCTTGGTGTCACGGAGGCGGGCACGGTGCAGCAGGGCACCATCAAGAGCGCGGTCGGCCTCGGCGTGTTGCTGGCCGAAGGCATTGGCGACACCATGCGCGTGTCTTTGACCGCCGATCCCGTCGAAGAGCCGCCGGTATGCTGGGGTATCCTTTCGGCCCTCGGTCTGCGGCGGCGTGGCCCCGAGCTCGTGAGCTGCCCGACGTGCGGACGCACGCAGGTCGACCTGATCGGTCTTGCCGAGGAAGTGGGGGAGCGGCTCAAGTCCTGCACGAAGCCCATTTCCGTCGCCGTCATGGGGTGTGTGGTGAACGGCCCGGGCGAGGCGAGCGATGCCGATGTGGGTGTTGCCTGCGGACGCGGTGTGGGCATGGTGTTCCGCCGCGGTGAGATCATCCGCAAGGTGCCCGAGGCCCAAATCGTCGACGCCCTCATGGAGGAGATCGAGAAACTCTAACGTATCCTACCGCTCCGCCCCTTGCGTATATCATCCCGTGCTCAAACAGCGCTGCGCGAACTGCGCGCGGGACGATATACGCAAGGGGCGGAGCTTGTCAATGTAGTAGATTTGGCTCCGTGAGTCAGACCGTATTGTTGATTGCGTGATCTTTACGTTCGCCCCTCCGGCGCGGGCCCATCACGTCCGCCGCGAGTTCCGCACGAGCCGGAGGGCCCACTGGGCCCTCCGTGCGAGCAGGACTGTTCGAGCGCCGGATGTGATGGGCCCGCGCCGGAGGGGCGTGTAGATTCGTTACCTGCTATCATGTTCAAGTTGCATTTGTTTACTCAAGGAGGTCGTCGTGTCTAAGACTCGCGCCATGAAGATGTCTCATCTGTATGCCCCCACGCTCAAGGAGGACCCGGCAGAGGCTGAACTCGCCAGTCATCGCCTGATGCTGCGTGCCGGCATGATCCGCAAGCAGGCCGCGGGCCTCTACAGCTATCTGCCGCTCGCGTGGCGCTCGCTGCGCAAGATCGAGGATATTGTCCGCGACGAGATGGACGCCGCGGGTGCCCAGGAACTGCTCATGCCCATCATGGTCGATGCCCAGGTGTGGCACGAGTCCGGCCGCTACAACGCGTACGGCCCCGAGCTCATGCGCATCTCCGACCGTCATGACCGCGAGTTCGTGCTCGGTCCCACGCATGAGGAGACCGTCACCGACCTCATCAAGAACGAGCTCAAGAGCTATAAGCAGTTGCCGGTGAACCTGTACCAGATCCAGGACAAGTTCCGCGACGAGATGCGCCCGCGCTTTGGCCTCATGCGCGGCCGCGAGTTCATCATGAAGGACGGCTACTCCTTCAACGCTACGCAGGAGTCCCTGCAGGAGACCTACGATGCCATGAAGCAGGCGTACGCGAACATCTGCGAGCGCTGTGGCCTCAAGGCCCTGCCCGTGGTGGCCGATTCCGGTCAGATCGGTGGCGATACCTCCGTCGAGTTCATGGCACTCGCCGACGCGGGCGAGGCTGCGCTCGTGTACTGCGATGATTGCGGCTATGCCGCCGACGATGAGGCCGCTTCCACCACGGTTGCGGTGACTGAGGGCCCCGGCGACGGCACGCTGCAGAAGGTCCACACGCCCGGCATGGGCACGATTGCCGCGGTGGCCGAGTTCTTCGGCTTCCCCGAGAACGGCACGCGTAAGGCGCTCGCCCTTATCGATGCGGACGGGCACCCGGTTGTGGCCATCGTCCCTGGCGACCACGAGCTCAACGACTGCAAGGCCGAACATGTCTTTGGCGAGGGTTACCGCATGATGACCGACGAGGAGCTTGAGGGCTATGGCCTGCACAAGGGCTTCATCGGGCCGGTGAATCTGCCCGAGGGCATCCGCCTCGTGTGCGATGTCACCCTGCGTGATTCCAAGCAGTGGGCCTGCGGTGCCAACGAGGTCGATTACCACTTCACCGGTGCCTGCCCGGGTCGCGATTTCGAGGCGGACGCATGGGAGGACCTCATCACGGTCGTCGCCGGCGACCCCTGCCCTCACTGCGGCGCGCCCCTCTCCGGCGCGCGCGGCATCGAGGTGTCTCAGGTCTTCCAGCTCGGCACCAAGTATTCCGAGGCCATGGGAGCGACGTTCGCCGACGAGGATGGCGTTGAGAAGCCATTCCTGATGGGTTGCTACGGCGTGGGCGTGTCCCGCACCCTTGCCGCCTCCGTCGAGCAGCACCACGACGAGCACGGTATCATCTGGCCCGTCTCTATTGCCCCGTATGAGGTTTCCATCATGCCGCTCGACCCCACGATTCCGGAGTGCGCCGATGTCTGCGATCGCTTGACCACGGAGCTCTGTGCCGCTGGCATCGAGGTCATTGTGGACGACCGCGACATCCGTCCGGGCGTCAAGTTCGCCGACAACGACCTCATGGGCTTCCCGTACCAGATCGTCCTGGGCAAGCGCGGCCTCAAGAACGGGACGGTCGAGCTCAAAGACCGCGCCACCGGCGAGCGCGAGGACGTCGCCATCGACGAGGTCGCTGGCAAAGTTGCTGAACTCGTGATCTCTCAGCGCCGCTAGTACTGCTTCGAGATCGTATCAAACACGCGTGGGGTGTGAGGCTGAGTTCCTCGCGCCCCATTTTCTTGTAAGGGGAGGCCGTGCAAATCGAGGTTGTAGAGATTCGCGACTTAACGCTGATTTCGGATTTATGCGTCGTGTGGAACAGCTCCGTGCGCGCAACACATGACTTTCTAACGGGCGAGGACATATTGCAGATTGAGCGGTATGTTCCGACTGCGCTCAAAGGTGTTCCCGACCTCGTCGTCGCCCGTGGTTCGCTGGGTGAGCCGATCGGGTTCATGGGGGTGAACGACTGCACGCTCGAGATGCTGTTCGTTTCAGATTCCTCCAGGGGAGTGGGAGTCGGCAAGCGTCTTCTTGAATATGGAATCGAAAGGTTGGGTGTGCGCAAGCTGACGGTCAATGAGCAAAACCCGCTTGCTCGTGGATTCTACGAACATATGGGCTTTGAGGTCTACGACCGCTCGGATGTAGACGAGCAGGGCATGCCGTTCCCTCTACTGTATATGAGGCTCAGAAAAAAGTTCTGATTTGTGCTTGCACATCCTCGATGGTTCCCGTATAGTACTTCTTCGTTGCAAGGGGGCGTAGCTCAGCTGGGAGAGCGCTTGACTGGCAGTCAAGAGGTCAGGGGTTCGATCCCCCTCGTCTCCACCCATGAGATTTAAGGCCGGGGTTTTCATCTCCGGTCTTTTTCATAGCTAGGGTTGATAATGCGTTTCAAAGCAAAAGGGTCGCCTCTGGCGATAGTTTTGAAGGTATTAAGCCGCTTTCCAGGGTCTCTGGCAATCGTTTCCTGGGTTTTTGTTCACCGTCGCATGTTGGGGCCGCCGCAGGGGAGTCCAAACCATCCAAAACTATCGCCCGTAGCGAACCTTTGCACTTAGGATATCCAAATCACCGAAAACGGGCCAAAACTAAACGGTCCCGCTTCTTATCAAATCTAAGCCTCCCGTCGCAGTGCGCTCCGCATCCATGCTCGGTCGCGGCCGCGAAGCATCAAGAGTCCGCATACCTATTGCGCAGCCCTCTATTCCCGTATACAAACGACGCCATCTTATTGGCCGCCGATTCTGTGGTTCTCGCGCATTCTTCTCGCTGCGTATTGAGGGGGGGTAAGGGTATACGTGAATTACCAGTACTGCCTGTGAAGGGAGTTTCCATGGTGGCCATTGATTGGACGTCCGGGATCGTCACCCTCGTCACTCAGCTTGTTCCGGGTATGATCGCCGTTGGCCTTGCCTTGGTGGCGGCCCTCGCCGCACGGACGAAGGCGATGCCCACGCTCGTGTTCGCCAGCGGTCTGAGCGCCGCGCTCTCCTTGGTTGGGGTTCTCGTGGGGCTGCAAACATACGCGCACGCCCTCGAGGCATCATCTTTTTACGACACGATCGACGCCTACGTGTTCTGTGCGATCGTTCTAGTTGTGCTGACGTACGGTCTCGATGCCATTGCGCTCGTTCGCGGGCGCTTCCGCGGGTAGGTCGCACAAACCGGCTGAAACGGCCGCGCGGTCACGTGGGATTCCCGCATTCGAAGAGCCGTTCCGTCCAGTGTAATCCGATCCTTTTCCTTGTTCTATTCTATGTAGAACCTGTGTGCGGGCGCTCATGTGGGGCGCCCGCTTCGTTATCTAGGGTGAGAGGAGGTGATGCGCGTGGCGTATCCGCAGCGCGGATTGAACGCCGCGGAAGTTCGGGCCCTCATCGAGGACCACTACGATGACGTGCTCGCGTACTGTCGTCGGCACACCGAAAGCGCGGACGAGGCACAGGACGCCGCCCAGGAGGTCTTCCTACGGTTCGTGCGAACGGCAAAGAGCTATCGTGACGCGGGCAAACCGCTGGCGTACCTGCTCACGATTGCCCGAAACGTTTGCGTGGACGCGGCTCGGGCCCGAGTGCGGGCGACCGACGAACTGCCCACCGACGAGGTTCTGGCAGATCCGGCGCCCTCGGACACCGAGAACTTCTCGCCAGCCGGAATGGATGGCCTGCGCCATGCGATCGCCTTACTGACTGCCGAGGATCGCGAAGTCCTCGAGCTGCGGTTCGACCAGGAGCTCACCTTCGCCGAGATTGGGCGCGTGATGGGCATCAGCAGATTCGCTGCTCGGCGCAGACTCGACGGCGCGCTCGCCGCCTTGCGAGAACTGTTGAAATCGGGAGAGGAGGACGTGAAATGAAGGGAAACCGAGAGGATGCGCTCGAGCGGGATCTTTCGGCGCTGTATCGCTCGGATCGCGAGCTGTTCTTAAGTGAACAGGGGTCGAACGGTCGCTCCGAGCTCATCGAGGAGTGCGTAAGCGCCTGTGAGTGCGAGTTGGCACTAGAGGGGAGCGCGACGTCCCCGCATATGCAGTTGGGAGGATTCCTTTTTGCCCAAGCGCGCTTCACGCGCCCCGTGGTCTGGGCCGCATTTGCGTTCGTTGCCTTGCTGACGGCCGTGGCTCCCCATGTCGAGACGGAGGGGCCGCTGGGCTCCCAGGTGCTCTCTGCCGCGGGTGGCCTGACGGCGCTCGTCTGCCTTGCGAGCGTCACGCGTTCAAAGCCCTTCGGCATGGGCGAGCTAGAAGCCGCCTGCCCGTTCAACGCGGTGTCCGTGGTCGTAGCGCGGCTGCTGCTGATGGGTCTTGCGAGTGCCCTCGTCCTCGCGGTTGGAGCCGTTGCGTCGGGGATTGAAGGCGATGGTGTCGCGCGGGTGCTGCTGCTCATGGGTGCGCCGTACCTCATCGCCTGCGCGGGCGGTCTTATGTGTGCACGGCGCGTTTCAAGCCCGGATGCGCGCGGCTCGGCCATCGCATGGGCCTCTGCCGTCACGGCGACCGGCGCGATGCTCTTCTACGCCGCACCCTCGGCATATGCTCAGACGAGTGCTTGGGTGTGGGTCCTTGTGTGCGCCGTCGCGGGCGTGTGGTGCACCCGTGAGGTCCGCGCCTGGGTCGGTGCCAGCGCGTCCGGATTCATTCCCGAGACGCGGCGGACGCCCGCCTGGCGGTAACGCCGCCCGACCGTTCGCCTTACGGTGTCGCTGCACAGGCGCCCGCCTGGCGTAATCGCCGCCCAAGCATCCGCCCACGAATACCTGCTGTATATCGATGCGAATCGAAAGGAGCCCACAATGGAGCTCGTACTCGACCGGCTGACCAAGCAGTACGGTCCCAAGATCGCCGTCGACCGGGTGAGCGCGCGCCTGCGCCCCGGGGTTTACGGCCTGCTCGGCGCCAATGGCGCAGGAAAGACGACCATCATGCGCATGATCTGCGGGATTTTGCGCCCATCCTCCGGTGAGATCAGCCTGGACGGCCGCTCGATCGCCGAGCTGGGCGGGGAGTACCGCGCGCGGCTGGGGTACCTACCGCAGGACTTCGGCTACTACCCGGAGTTCACCGCCCTGGACTTCATGGAGTACATGGCGGCGCTCAAGGGCGTCGACGCCCGCGCCGCGCGCGCCCGGTCGCTTGAGCTTCTCGACCGGGTCGGCCTTGCGGGCGAGGAGCACCGCCGCATCCGCACGTTCTCTGGAGGCATGAAGCAGCGACTCGGCATCGCGCAGGCGGTCCTCAACGACCCGGACGTCCTCGTTCTCGACGAGCCGACGGCGGGCCTCGACCCCAAGGAGCGCGTGCGCTTCCGCAACCTCATCGCCGGCTTCGCCACGGATAAGATCGTCTTGCTCTCCACGCACATCGTGTCGGACGTGGAATACATCGCTGACAGCATCCTCATGATGCGCGCGGGATCCTTCATTATGCAGGGAAGTCCATCTGAGGTCGTACGTGGCGTGGAGGGTATGGTCTGGGAGGCGCGTGTCCCTGTCCGCAAAGCCGATGAGTTGGCTTCGCGGGTGCCCGTGGTGAACGTGCACCACGACGGCGACGGCATGGCAACGGTACGGTTCCTCTCGTCAGAACCATACGTCGCCGAACTCTCTGCCGTCCCCGTCGCGCCGACGCTCGAGGACCTGTACCTGCACGTATTCGACGAGAGCGGTGCCGAGCACACCGGCGCCGCCGTGCCCGTGACAGCGGTCGAGGGGCAGCGCTGCTCCCGTCGCCGCGGGGTTCATTTTGGAGGTGGGCGCCATGCGTAGCCTTATCAAGTTCGAGCTCAAGAAGATGCTCACCCGTCGCGTCGCGATTGTGGCGAACGTGGGCATGCTGCTCATGCTGACCGTCGTCATGGGACTCAACGTGGTCCAGACCAAGACCGAGGGCAACATCGGGGAGACTCTCTCCGGGCCCACAGCCATCGCGCATCGCCGCGATGTCACCGAGGCGCGCGCAGGCGAGCTTACGCCTGAACGCGTAGCCGCCGACATCGCGCATTACCAGGACATCGCCTATGAGAAACTCGATCCCGAGGAGCTTGCGGAGATGTCCAACGCCACGGCATACGAGGTTGTGGCCGAGACCTACGACGATGCCACGCGCCTTGAGTTATACGATCCGTATTACATCACGATCCTCAAGCCCTGGGCAGTCAAAGGGCTGGAGCCGTACCAGTACGCCTCCCGCGTGACGCCCGAGATGGCGCTCGACTTCTATGGAGCTCTTGCAGATAGCCTGCAGGTCACGCTCGACGAGGGCATGGGAGGGGAGTGGGTGTACTCGCCCGCGGAGCGCGCGTACTGGACCCAGATGGAAGACGGCGTCCCCGAGCCCCTGACGTACGGCTGGGCGGGAGGCTGGGACAACATCCTCGATTGCGCCGCGTTCCTCGTGTTCATTGTCTTCGTGATGTGCGTGACGGTGACGCCCCTGTTCGCCTCCGAATACCGCGACGGAACCGATGCTGTCCTGCTCTCGGCGCGATATGGGCGCGGCAGGCTCGTGAGCGCCAAGCTTTTGGCGGCCATCCTGTACGCCACGGTGCTGTTCGCGCTGGGCGTGGCGATCATCTGCGGCGTGTCGCTGGTGTTCTATGGTGCCGAGGGCGCGAGTCTGCCCATCCAGAATTACGCCCTCGCCTCGCCGTACGCGCTCACGATGTGGCAGGCGGCGGCGATGTATGTGGGCGTCTTCTACCTCGTCATGCTCGGCATGCTCGCCCTTACGCTTGCGCTCTCCGCGCTAACCCCCTCCACGCTCGCAATCATCGTGACCGACGTGGTGGTCCTGTTCGTGAGCGGCCTGCTGCCCTCTGCCGGCAGCGGCCTCCTGCGCCACGTATTCACGCTGTTCCCCATGGGCCTGCAGTCCGCGTTCGACCTGTTCGCGTCGCTGTTCTCATACCCGCTCGGACCGGTCGTGCTCGACCTCATCGGCACGGCGGCCCTGGTGTACTGCGCGCTGGTTGTGGTGGGCGTGCCCGTTGCGTGGCGAGCATGGTGTCGTCACCAGGTGGCGTGAGAGCACCGGCAGACGAGCTGCGCAAGCCACTCGAACTCACCCTCGATTTCGAGATACCCCAGAAGGATGCGGACGCCCTTGAGGATTTGCTGTAAACCTTCGATCCGCTGTCTTTGCTTGAGGATGCGGTCGCAGGGTCTAGGCGTCTTTGGAGTTGGAATTGGTAAGACTATTGATGCCACCGATGTCGCGAAGTGCTTCTTTGATACCGTTCTTTACTGCGGCCTTACTGAGGAAATAGCCCACTGCGAACAGCATCGCAATGGGTAAGAGCGCAAAGAGCAAGCCAGGTAACGGGGCCAGTTCTGACGGAACCATGCCATTTCCAATCTTCTGCATTGCCACTCAATTGACGTCATAGTCCCCAGGAAGAGGGGTGTGCGGGTCTCGAGGCCATAATCGCGCGTTGAATGCGACGGCGGCGCATGATAGTATCTATCGACGGGTCACGGCATTTGGGAGCGATTCTTTTTCTCATCGAAGCCGTCGTGGCACTGCATACGGGCTCTTGGCGCAACGGTTAGCGCAGGGGACTCATAATCCCTGGGTTCTGGGTTCGAATCCCGGAGGGCCCACCATGAAACCTAAGGTCAGGCCGCGTGCCTGGCCTTTTTGGTTTACGTGTGGAATTCAGCTTCGTATCTACTGGTGTCGATCGGCGTCTGGTTACGGCTGGGGCCTTCAGCGCGACTCTCTCCGGGCTTTTCAAATTACCTCTTGCACTAAGGCTCGCATCCATGCTAGTATTCTCCTTGCTGAAAAGCACGGGCGATTGGCTCAGGGGTAGAGCATATCCTTCACACGGATGGGGTCACAAGTTCGAATCTTGTATCGCCCACCATCAAACATTTAAGGCTCCAGGGAACTGGAGCCTTTTTGCTATCACGCGCATGTGCAAAGTGAGGTTGACATGATTCTCCTGGTCGACAAGATCGAGAAATCGTTCGGTTCCCGCACCCTCTTCACCGGGGCTACGCTACAGGTGAACGCTGGTGAGCGCTACGCGCTGGTCGGCCCCAACGGTGCAGGCAAAACGACCCTCCTCAAGATCATCATGGGCCTCGACAACCCCGATGCCGGATCCGTGACCTTCGCAAAGGACACAAATGTCGGCTATCTGGAGCAGGAGACCAAGCTCGCCGGTGCCACCTCCATCATCCGGGAGGTTATGGACGCTGCGATCGAAATCAAGACGATGGGGGAGCGCGCCGAGGAGCTTCAGCTCAAGATTGCCGAGGCCGGAGAGTCTGGCGAGGTCCCTCAGGCCATGCTTGACGAGTATGGTCATGTGCAGGACCGCTTCGAGCGTTTGGGTGGCTACGAGCTCGAGAGCAATGCGCGTCAAATTCTCGCTGGACTGGGTTTCAAGCCGACCGATTTCGAGCAGCCCTGCTCGGAGTTCTCCGGCGGCTGGCAGATGCGCATCGCGCTGGCAAAATTGTTCTTGCGCCACCCCGATGTCCTGCTGCTCGACGAGCCCACCAACCACTTGGACCTCGAAAGCGTCCAGTGGTTGCGTGGTTTCATATCGGCCTACGAGGGCGCCGTGCTCATCGTCTCCCATGACCGCGCCTTCATGGATGCCTGTGTGGATCACGTTGCGGCACTTGAGAACCGCCGCATCACCACCTACACCGGCAATTACAGCTCCTATCTCAAGCAGCGAGAGGACAACCTCGAGCAGATGCGCGCCAAGCGCGCCGCGCAGGAGCGCGAGATCGCCCACATGCAGGTGTTCGTCGATAAGTTCCGCTACAAGCCCACCAAGGCCGCGCAAGCGCAAGAACGCATGCGCCGCATCGAGCAGATCAAGAGCGAGCTCGTCATCCTTCCCGAGGGCCACAAGCACGTGAACTTCAAGTTCCCCGATCCTCCTCGCTCCGGCGATATGGTTATCAAGCTTGAGGACTTCTCCAAGCGCTACGGCGACAAGGTCCTTTATGAGGATGCAAACCTCACACTGTACCGCGGTGACCGTGTGGCCCTGGTGGGCCCAAACGGAGCGGGCAAGTCGACGCTTCTCAAGATGCTCATAGGGCAGGAGGCCCCAACCACTGGCACGCGTACGCTCGGCACCCATGTGGGCGTGGCGTATTACGCCCAGCATCAGCTCGAGGGGCTCAAAGAGGGCAACACCGTCCTTCAGGAGATCGACTCGGTCGCCCCCACCTGGACCGTTCCGCAACAACGCAGCCTGCTTGGCGCCTTCCTCTTCGCCGGCGACGATGTCGACAAACGCGTCGGAGTCCTCTCCGGCGGCGAGCGCGCGCGTCTTGCGCTCGCCAAGATGCTGGTCGCTCCCGAGGCACTCCTGTGCCTGGACGAGCCCACAAACCACCTCGACATCGACTCGGTCGACATGCTCGAAAACGCCCTCAAGAGCTTCCCCGGCACTATTGTGCTCATCTCGCACGACGAGCACCTCGTCCGATCGGTCGCCAATCGTGTTGTCGATATCAGGAACGGCAAGATGACCGTCATCGACGGTGATTACGAGTATTACCTCTACAAGCGAGAGGACTTGGCGCAGCGCGCAGCGGAGGGTCACCTGCCCGTCACGCCGTTACCAAGCAAAGCTCCTTTAACCAATGTTGAATCAACAGCCGAGCCCGTACGCGAGGGCAAAAAGACCAAGGAACAGCGTCGGGCAGAGGCGGCGGCACGCGCCGAGCTTAATCGCCGACTCAAGGGAACCAAGGACAAGCTCAAGAACGTCGAGGCTGCGCTCGAGGTCAAACGTGCCCGCTACGATGAGCTCATGGAGCTGATGGCGAGCGAGGAGTTGTACGCCGACCAAGAAAAGTTCAGCGCGGCGCTCGGGGAATACAACGCCCTCAAGCAGGAATTGCCCGACTTGGAGGACGAATGGCTCGAGCTTTCGACCATCATCGAGGAAGAGACTGCTCGTGGATGCGCGTAAGGCTGGTGCCATCGCCCTTTCCGTCATCGGGTTCGCCTGTCGCGTCATCGCATGCGCCCTGTGCGCACTGACCGTTGCGCTCTGCTTTAACGGCGTTGCCGCAAAACTCAACATCGTGACCTTCGTGGTCGAGCTCACCCAGGCGCTTCCCGCGATGATTTCGGGCTATGGGCTCATCGCCACCCCCTTTGGCGGCGTGTTCCGCTTCGACTTCGCCTGCATGGCCGTCGCGTTCTTCGTCATCGATTACCTCTGCGTCCGCATCTCTCGGGCGCTGCGCTAGGAGACCTCATGAATGTCCCGTATTTGCTGAGCCTTCTCACCAGCGCGCTTGCGCTGATCGTCGGCATCGTCGTCCACGAGAGTGCCCACGCCCTCGCGGCCTATGTGCTCGGAGACAGGACCGCCCGGTCCCAGGGAAGGCTCTCCCTCAACCCGCTCAAGCATATCGATCCCTTTGGAACGGTCTTACTTCCATTGATCATGATTCTCGCCGGAGGTCCTGTCTTCGCGTTCGCCAAACCCGTTCCGGTCTATCTGAACAACCTCAAGCATCCGCGCCGCGATGAGGTCCTCATATCGCTTGCTGGCCCAGCGTCCAATATCCTGCTTGCCGGAATCGCGGCGCTCATCTTGCGCGGCATCCCCGGTGCCACGCTCATGGATCCCTACAGCGGTGCGGTTGTCAATGCGGTTATTGGCTTTGCCTTTACGAGCATTTCCGTCAACCTCTCCCTTGCGTTTTTCAACCTCATCCCGCTGCCCCCGCTCGACGGTTCGTCGATCCTCGTTCCGTTTCTCAAAGGACGCGCGCTGCAGACGTACTATGAGATCCAGCGCTACTCGATGCCCATCCTCATCGTGGTGCTCTACATCCTTCCCAGCCTTGTGCATATCGATATCTTGGATTGGTATTTCTCTTTGACGGTCGATCCCCTGTACCTCTTGCTCGTCCGCTTCGCGCTCGGGATGTAGTGCGCTAAACTAATTTCTGTATGTGCATGCGCGATGAGAAGGGGGAGTTTGGTGTCCTATCGCGTTTCCACGCAGGGCTACTCGGGCCCCTTCGACTTGCTGCTGCAATTGGTGACCAGGCAAAAGGTCGATATTGGATCTATTTCCATCGCAGAGGTCGCCGAGCAGTACTTGGCCGAGGTCGAGCGGATCGAGGCACTTGACCTCGATGTCGCGAGCGACTTTCTGCTCGTTGCCGCGACCTTGCTCGATATCAAGGCGTCTTCTCTCGTTCCCGATGACGAGCACCCGAATTCCCGCGACGACGCAGATCTCGATGATGAATTCGAGGGGCTCGACGGCGACGCGCTACGCGAAGTGCTCATCCAGCGTCTCATCGCCTACAAGCAGTTCAAGGGCGCTGCTGCGGCCCTTGGCGCGCGTATGGAGTCCGAGAACCGCATGCATCCCCGCGTTGCCGGTCCCGATCCAGAGTTCTTGAACCTCATGCCCGACTACCTCGCCGGCATCACGTTGAGGGGCTTGGCGGTCATCTGCGCGGACTTGGACGGTAAGCGCGAGACCTTCCTGCTCGAAGCCGAACACGTCGCTCCGCACCGCATTCCCATCGAGCTCACCGTCGCCTCGGTCGATCGGGTTACCACGGCGCGTCCCCATATGACGTTCAGGGATCTGCTCGACGGCGATGCCACCACCGAGCAGATCGTCGCCACGTTTCTCGCCATTCTCGAGCTCGCCAAGCGCGGATCGCTCCTGCTTGAGCAGGATGAGAACTTCGGCACCATTCGCATCGACCGTGTTGAGGGCGCGCCCGCGTACCACCCCGATGACGGCTCCCTCTTTGACGAGGAGGACTAAATGGACAACTTGGAATCACTCGCCGAGAACTCACTGAAAGGCGCTCTCGAGGCGCTCTTGCTCGTCTCGAGCGACCCGGTGAGCGCAAGCCAACTCTCCGCGGTGCTCCACGTTGCGCCCGGCGAGGTCGCCTCTCTGCTGGCCGAGCTCAAAGTCGAGTATGAGGAGGCGAACCGCGGCTTTCAGCTCCGTGAGGTCGCCGGCGGATGGCGCTTGTTCACGCACCCCGCCTTCCATGAGCAGGTTGAAGCGTTCGTGTTGTCTTGGGACACCCAAAAGCTATCTCAGGCCGCGCTGGAAACGCTCGCGGTCATCGCGTACCACCAACCCGTCACACGCGAAATGGTCAAGGGCATTCGCGGCGTCAACTCCGACGGCGTCATCTCGTCACTCGTCGACAAGGGTCTAATTCGCGAGATGGGACGCGACCCCCAGCGGGGCCAGGCCATCATCTATGGAACGACCAATGCGTTTTTGGAGAAGTTCGGCCTGCGCAGCACGCGCGATCTGCCCGATCTTGAGCAGTTCGCCCCCGATGAACAGGCGCGTCAATTTATCCGCGAGCGCCTCTCGGGCCGCTCCATCCAATCGACGCTCGATGAGGTCGATGAGGACCTCGAGGAGGAGCGTGAGCTCATCGATGGGGACGTCGACGAGGATTTCGATGTGTAGCGAGCAGGGGCCGAACCGAAATACCGCGAAGGTCCACCCCGATGACGAGCGCCTCGTACCCATGCGCTTGCAGCGTTTTCTCGCGCGCGCCGGCGTGGCGAGTAGGCGAGGATCGGAAGCGCTCATGACAGCCGGCCGTGTTCGCGTTAACGGCGAGGTCAAGACCGAGCTCGGCACCAAAGTCGATCCCGCTCGTGACGCCGTCACCGTCGACGACGTCCCCGTGGTTCTGGGTCTCGGCGCGGCATATATCATGCTCAACAAACCGGCAGGGGTATTGACCACCATGAGCGATCCCCACGGTCGCCCCACCGTCGCGAATCTCGTTCCGCGCCACGCATACCCGGGTCTCTTTCCCGTTGGGAGACTCGATATGGACACCACGGGGCTGCTTCTGTTCACCACTGATGGCGATCTGGGCCAAATGCTTTTGCATCCATCCCATCACGTGTGGAAGACCTACGTGGCCCTGGTGGACGGCGAGCTGGATGACGGCGACCTGGAGATGCTGAGGCACGGCATCACGCTCGATGACGGACCCTGTCAACCCGCCCGTTGCCGTCTCATAGGCAAGCGTGAGGCTCACGAGGTCGCGCCTCGGGGAATACCGCACGGTACTTCGGCGGTCGAGATCGCCATACGCGAGGGTCGTAAGAACCAAGTCAAGCGCATGCTTTCCAAAGTCGGACATCCGGTTCTCAGGCTCCACCGCGCGCGTTTTGGTGATCTCGACCTCGGCGATTTGCCCTCGGGGTCTTGGCGCGAATTGACCGAGTACGAAGTTTCGCTCCTCACCAATGGACTCAAGTAGAAGGAGAACAAATGATCATCGCCATCGACGGACCAGCCGGATCTGGTAAATCGACGATTGCCCGAGAGGTCGCATCGCGGTTCGGCTTCTCCAAGCTCGATACGGGAGCCATGTATCGCTCCGTGGCCTTGGCCGCGCTTCGTCGCGGCATCGACCTCGCCGATGTCGATGCGGTCGCCCAGCTCGCACGCGACATACACATCACGTTCGGTGGCGAGTCGCACGGAAACGTATCGGTCTTCGTCGATGGCGAGGACGTGAGCGAGGCCATTCGGACGCCCGAGGTCGATCGCAACGTATCCGCTGCCGCTGCGAACCCCGGCGTCCGCAGCGCCATGCTCGATCCCCAGCGCCGCTTCGCCCTCGATCGCGACGTCGTGGCGGAAGGTCGCGACATCGGAACGGTCGTGTTTCCCGCGGCTGAGCTCAAGGTGTTTCTCACCGCCGACCCCCGTGAGCGCGCGCGTCGCCGTGTGCTGCAGCGTCATGAGGGCGAGCACGTTGACGAGGCCCAGATCCAGGCGGAAGTCGAGCAGACGCTCGCGGACATCGAACGCCGCGACGCACTCGACTCCCAGCGCGAAACCGCTCCTCTGGTCTGCGCCGACGATGCGGTACGCATCGATTCCACCAGCTACACCATCGAGCAGATCGTGGACAAGATCGAGCAGCTCATTGCGGAACGGAGATAGGCGTGGCAGACGAGGCTAAGAAGGAAGAGCGTTCGGGCGCTTGGCACTATGACGCCCCCATGGCTGAGTTTCCCCTGCATGAACGCATGATCTATACATTCGTCATGGCTGTCCTCTGGGTCTTTTCCAAACTCATGTGGCGTTGGCGAGTCGAGGATGCCGAGAAGCTCCACGGATCTGATGGATCGAGCGCCGTCATCATTTGCAACCATACCTCCATGGCCGAAGTGCTGCCCATCATCACGCATGAATGGGCGGCGCATCGCAGGGTCCGTCCCATTTTCAAATCGGAATTCAACAAGGCGGGCATCGTCCGCTGGGCGTTCGCACTGGCGGGCGGCATTCCGGTCGACCGCGGGGAAGCCGATATGAGTGCCCTTCGCGCCGCGCAACATGCCTTGCAGCGCGGAGAAGACGTGTTGATTTTCCCTGAGGGGACGAGGATTCGCACGGACGACCAGCCCGTCGAGGTGCATGGCGGCTTTGCCTTGATCGCCCAGATGGGCAAGGCACCCGTCGCGCCTATGGCCGTCTGCGGTTTCCGCGACATCACCCCTGCGGGCAAGAAACTCATGCGACCCAAGAAATGCTGGCTCCGTGCAGGCGACCAGGTGTCTTTTGCCGACGCGCCCGAGGGTCTTAAGCGCCGTGAGCGCACCCAGTGGGTCGAGGACGAAGCTGTTCGCAGGATGTACGCCATCCGCGACGAGCTTCGCCGCGAGCATCCTGGGAGGTACTAATGGCCGATCTTCGTATCGAGGTCGCTTCCCACGCCGGCGTTTGTTACGGCGTCGAGCGGGCCCTCAAGCTTGCCGCACATGCCGCCGAAAGCGCCCGCGGATCCGTCACGACGCTCGGCCCCCTCATTCATAATCCCATCGTCGTGCGCGATCTTGAGTCCGCCGGCGTGAAAGGCGCTCAGACGGTTGATGAGGTGGAGTCGGGCACGCTCATCATCCGTGCCCATGGCGTGGTTCCCCAGGTCATCGACCAAGCTCGAGCCAAAGGGCTCGAGGTCCTCGACGCCACCTGCCCGTATGTCAAGAAAGTCCACATGGCTGCCGAGAAACTCGTTCGCGAGGGGTACCAACTCATCGTGGTGGGGGAGAGCGGCCATCCCGAGGTCGAGGGGATTTTGGGCCACGCGGGGGATGCCGCACATGTCGTCTCGACGCCCCGTGACCTCGATGGGGTCGACCTGGCGCGCAAGGTGGGCGTCGTCGTGCAGACGACTCAAACTCCCGCCAATCTCGCCGCTATCGTGAGTGCCCTCGCGCTGCGCACCATGGACCTGCGCGTGGTCAACACCATCTGTTCGGCTACGCAGGAGCGCCAGGACAGTGCAGCCGAACTCGCGTCCCGCGCCGATGTCATGATCATCATCGGCGGGAAGAACTCGGGGAACACGCGCCGGCTCGCCGAGATCTGCATGGATCGCTGCCCTCGCACGCACCATATCGAGGACTCCTCCGAAATCCAGCGCACATGGTTCGAAGGAGTCGCGCTTGTAGGCATCACCGCTGGCGCATCGACTCCCGGTGCCCATATCGATGCTGCGCTCGCCTGCATAAACCGCCTTTTGGAGCCCTAATGGACAAGCCCATGGTCACGGGTCCCACGGTGCCCTCATATGCGGGTACCGTCGCTCCGTACGCCCTATCAAGAGAACCTTCTTCTGGCGGAGCGCTCGTGCTTTCCGTCGCTTCCGATTCCCCGGCATACGATATCGGCCTCGAGCCTGGCATGCGCGTGCTCAGCGTCAATGGCCAGCCACTGACCGATATGATTGTCTGGTTGTGGGAGACCGAAGATGTCGAGGCGGAAATCGAGGTCTTCGACCCACGCGACGGTACCGTGGCCACTGCCGTCATCGAGCGATTCCCCGGAGAGGAGTGGGGTGCCGATTTCGATGGTGTGGTCTTTGACGGGATGCGCACCTGCGTGAACGCATGCATCTTCTGTTTTATGAACATGCTGCCCAAGGAGAGCCGCTCAACCCTCACCATGCGCGACGACGATTACCGTCTGAGTTTTCTACAAGGCAACTTCGTCACGCTCACCAACATGTCCGACCATGAGGTTGACGACGCCATCGACAAGATGCTGTCCCCCATGAACGTGAGCCTCCACGCAATCAACCCCGATTGCCGCCGTAAGCTCATAGGTCGCAACGCCGCGCGCGGCATCGAGGTGCTCGAGCGTTTTCTCGATGCGGGTATAGAGATCCACGCCCAGATCGTCCTGTGTCCCGGCATCAACGATGGCGAAGAGCTCTTGGCCACCCTCGATTATGTTGAGGCGCGCCCCGGCATCACGAGTCTGGCAATCGTGCCCCTGGGATTTACCAAACATCAGCATCGCTTTACCGCTTCCTACTCCGATGACGTCGAGGCGTCGCGCGCCGTGGTCCACATGCTTGAGCCGTTTCAGGAGCGCGCCCGCGCTACGCGCGGCAACACGGTGTTCCAACTCGCCGATGAGTTCTACATCGACGCCGAACTTCCCGTGCCGCCCGCAGAGGCCTACGACGGGTTCCCGCAGTTCTACGATGGCATCGGCATGCTGAGGAGCTTCCTCGATGAGGTTGAGGAGCTGAGGAGAAGCCGACCTGAAGACATAGCGAGGGCGGGGGAGAGACTGATTTCAGCGGACAAACGCGTCCTCATCACCTGCGGAGAGGCGGCTCAAAGCACCTTCGACGAGTTCTGCCGACTCTTTACTCCCGCCGGCCTGATGAGTACGCACGCCATCAAGAACGAATACTTCGGCGGCAACGTCAACGTGACGGGTCTCATCTGTGCGTGCGACCTACTCGGACAGCTACCGAGGGACCTCTCCAACATCGAGGTCCTCATCCCCAACGTGATGTTCAACTACGACGGACTCACCCTCGACGGACAAAGCCGCGAGAGCGTCACCGAAGAGCTCATCGCCCGCGGAGCCATCGTCCGCTACGCCACCCCCGCGCCGAACCTCATGCTCGATACGCTGCTCTAACCCACCGTTCCGCTGCCGGCTGGCATATCATCCCGTGCTCGGACAATCCTGGCTCGCACGAAGGGTCCACAGGACCCTTCGGCTCGTGCGGAACTGCGTATCGTTTGTCGTAGCCCGCGCTCGCACCCATATCGTCCCGCGCGCAGTTCGCGAAGCGCTGTTTGAGCACGGGATGATATGGGTGCGAGCGCGGGGGGTGGGATGGAATGTCAGCTTCGATACGTCTACGGTTCACCAAGACTTGTATTCAACGCGAGCGAAAGTAGGGGCTCAAAGCCCTGAGGCCTGGACATATTCTCGTAGGGCGTTTTGTGGAGCGAAGCGGAGCCACACCCGAAGAGATTATGTCCAGGCCGCTGGCGTGCGTGCCCGTACCGAGCGCATGGTAAGATTCTTGCAGTTCTGACTACTCAAGGAGTACGTATGTCCCGACCTATCGTCGCGATCGTCGGCCGCCCGAACGTGGGCAAGTCGACGCTCGTCAACCGTATCGCCCAGACCTCCGACGCCATTGTTCACCAGAGCCGTGGCGTGACGCGCGACCGCAGCTATCACGTGGCCGATTGGAATGGCCGCGAGTTCATGCTCGTCGATACCGGCGGCATTGAGCCCATGAAGAGCGACGACGTCTTTGCCACCTCCATCCGTGACCAGGCCCTCGCCGCCGCCGAGGAGGCTGCCGTCATCCTGTTCGTCGTTGATGGCTCCATTGGCGTCACTGAAGAGGATGAGAGCGTCGCGCGCATGGTGCGCAAGCTCAAGAAGCCCACGTTCCTGCTCGTAAACAAACTCGACAATCCCGCTCGAGAGAACGACAATCTGTGGGAGTTCTACTCTTTGGGCGTGGGCGACCCGGTCGCCGTGTCCGCCCTGCATGGCCATGGCACGGGTGACCTGCTCGACGAGGTCGTCGCCCTACTGCCCGAGGACACGGGTGATGAGGACACGGAGCCCGACACCCTGCGCGTCGCCATCATAGGCCGCCCGAACGCCGGCAAGTCCTCGCTGTTCAACAAGATGATCGGCAACGACCGCTCCATCGTGAGCAACGTCGCAGGCACCACGCGTGACGCCATCGACACGGTGGTCGAACGCGATGGCAAGCGCTATCGCATGGTCGATACCGCCGGCATCCGCAAGAAGAGCACCGTTTACGAGAACATCGAGTACTACTCCATGGTGCGCGGTCTGCGTGCCATCGATCGCGCCGACGTCGCGCTGCTCGTCGTCGACGCCTCCACGGGCGTCACCGAGCAGGACCAGAAGGTCGCTAATCTTGCCATCGAACGCGGGTGCGCCCTCGTGGTGCTTCTGAACAAGTGGGATCTGCTCAAGGACGACTATGAGCGCGAGGCCGTCATGGAGACGGTCAATCGTCGTCTCACCATGGCACCGTGGGCCGAGTACCTGCGCATCTCCGCCCTCACGGGTCGCTCCGTCCACAAGATCTGGGACATGGTCGACGGCGCCGCCGAGCGCCGTGCCTCTCATATCACCACCTCGCAACTCAATCGTCTGCTCACCGATATGCGTGAGTTTGGCCACACCGTCTCCGACGGCAAACGCCGCCTCAAGATGCATTACGTCACGCAGACCGGCGAGAAGCCCCCGGCGTTCACCTTCTTTGTCAACCATACGGATCTCGTGAGCGACAACTACAAGCGCTACATCGAGAACCGCATGCGCGCGACCTTTGATTTCAAGGGCACGCCGATCCGCCTGCGATTCCGCGCCAAGAAGAGCGACAAGGACAAGGAGTAGCAGATGGCAGGCGTCCCCATTCACCCGTGGCTATTCCTCGGGTTCTGCTGTCTGCTTAACTACGCTCTCTGCGGCATCCCCTTCGGTAAGATTTTCGCAAAGAGTCTTGCCCACGTTGACCTGCAGAAGGTTGGTTCGGGCAACATCGGTACGACGAATGCCCTCCGCGCGGGCGGTCCCAAGGTTGCCGTGCTCACCCTTTTGTGTGATGTCTTGAAGGGCGTCATCTGTGTCAACCTGTCGCTCATCCCGCTTTCGGGAGTGCTCGGGCCATTCGGCGTCGAGCGCGCGGCGTTCTACCCGGGCGGCTCGCATGACTACGTTATTGCCGTGCTCGCCCTCTCGTGCGTCATCGGCCACATGTTCAGCTTCTACTTGCACTTCAAGGGCGGCAAGTCAATCGCCACGGGGGTCGGTGTGCTGTTTGCGATCAACGTGCCTTGGGCGCTGCTTCACTTAGGCATTTTCATCGTCCTCGTCGCCATCACTAAATTCGTGAGTGTCGGCTCGATTGCCACGGCCGCTCTCGTCGGCGTCACGGCGTGCATGCTCTTCCCCCAGGCCTCCCTTACCTTCAAACTCATTATGGGATTCCTCGGGCTTCTCGTCGTATGGGCCCACCGCGGCAATATCAAGAAGCTCATGAGTGGTAGGGAATCGAAGCTCTCACTAAGCAAACGCGTCGACAAGATGGATGAGTGACATGCACATTGCACTAATTGGAACAGGCTCATGGGGCACTGCCATGGCGGGGCTCGTTGCCTCGAATGGCAACTCCGTCACCATGTGGTCCTACGACCTGGACCCCGTGACCGAGATCAACGAGCGCCATACGAATGAGTGCTTCCTCAAGGACTTCAAGCTGCCCGAGACGGTCACGGCCACGAACTCACATGATGAGGCACTTGCAGGTGCGGATGCGGCCATCTTCGCCGTGCCGTCTGCGTTCCTGCGCGGCGTTGCCCGCGACTGCGCGCCCTTCATATCCGATGCGCTTCCCGTGCTCTGTCTCGCTAAGGGTATCGAGCTGGGCAGCGGACTGCTCATGAGCGACGTCATCGCCAGTGAGATCGGCCATCCCGAGCGAATCGCGGCCCTTTCCGGCCCTAACCATGCGGAGGAGATCTGCCGCGGTGCCCTTTCCGCCTCGACGATTGCCTGCGAGAGCACCGAGATAGGGGAATTCTTCAAGGAACTCACTTTAAGCCCGTCTTTTCGTGTGTACCTCTCCTCGGACATGGTGGGCGTGGAGTTGTGCGGTGCCATGAAGAACGTCATGGCCATCATCTGCGGTATCGCCGCTGGATCCGGCATGGGCGACAACGCGCTCGCGCTCATCATGACGCGCGGGCTGGCCGAGATCAGCCGCTTGGTACACGCCTGCGGCGGTGAGGCGATGACCTGCATGGGCTTGGCGGGTATGGGGGACCTCATCGTGACCTGCACGTCCCAGCACTCCCGCAACCGCACGTTCGGTGAAGCGTTCGCCCACGGCGAGACACTCAAGGAGTACCAGGACCGCCGCCGCATGGTGGTGGAGGGCGCTGCCGCAGCGCGCAGCGTCAGCGAGCTCGCCCGTAGCAAGGGCGTCGATGTTCCCCTCACCTTCGCACTCGAAAAGCTCCTGTATGGGGGAGAAACGATCGAAAGCGCCCTTGCGGCCCTCGTAAGTCGCATCCCCAACGAAGAGTTTTACGGCCTTGAGGACTAAATGACGGCTCTTGGGTGGTGCAGTTGGGAACGGGCCCCTTTTGCACCACCCCCCCAGGATCTCGAAAGGAATCACCATGTCAGCCATCAAGATCTCGCCCTCAATCCTCTCCGCCGATATGGCCAACCTCGCGCGCGACTTGGACCGCATCTCGTGCGCTGACTATATCCACGTCGACGTTATGGATGGGCACTTCGTCCCCAACCTCAGCTATGGCACGGCCATCGTCAAGGCCTGCAAGTCCACAACCGACATTCCACTCGACGTCCATCTCATGATCTCGAATCCCGATGACACGGTCGACTGGTACATCGACGCTGGGGCGGACCTCATCACCGTGCACTATGAGGCATCAACCCATCTTCATCGCACCATCTGTCACATTAAGGATCGTGGCTGCAAGGCGGGCGTCGTGCTCAATCCCGCCACGCCCGTCTCTGTTCTTGAAGACATCCTCGACGACCTCGACATGGTGCTCCTCATGAGTGTGAACCCCGGGTTCGGAGGCCAGAAGTTCATCCCCCGCACGCTCGACAAGCTCCGCCGCCTGTCCGCGATGTGCCGCGAGCATGGCGTTAATCCCCTCATCGAGGTGGACGGAGGCATCGGGTCGGGGAATGCCGAGGAGGTCGCCGCCGCAGGCGCAACCGTGCTCGTCGCCGGCTCCGCCGTATTCGGCGCTTCCGATCCCGCGGCGGCCGTCGAGGCCATTCACCATGCCGGCGAACTCGGATACGCGAAGATTGGTGCCTAGAAGATGCCGCCTCAGAAGTACGTCAACCTCGATTACGCCGCCTCGACTCCCATGCGACCCGAGGCGATCAAGGCCCAACAGGCATATGATTCCTCGCCGCTCGCGGGCGTCAATCCCAACTCCCTCCATTCGCTTGGGCGACAAGCGGCGATTAAGCTCGAGGACTGTCGCCGCACGATCGCCCACAGCCTTGGCGCACGGGTGCGATCCAGCGAGATCATCTTCACCGGGGGAGGAACGGAGGCAAACGTCCTCGCACTGCTCGGCATTCCGGATGCCGTGCGACAACGTTGGCGCACGCGCACGCGTGTCATCGTCTCGGCAATCGAGCATGATTCCATCCTGGACAACATCGCTTCGCTTCGGGCTTCCGGCTTTGAAGTCGATCTTGTCAAGCCCGATCGAGCCGGTCGAATTCTTCCCGATGCACTTGCGGCGGTGATGGGAGACGATGTCGCCCTCGTGTCAGTGATGATGGCCAATAATGAGACGGGCGTCGTGCAGCCCATAGGCGAACTCGCCCGCGTTGCACACGCACATGGCGCACGCATCCACGTCGACGCAATCCAAGGCTGGCTCCACACGCCATTCGATGTCAACGAGCTCGGGGTCGACGCGCTTTCCCTTGCGGGCCACAAGATCGGCGGACCCGTCGGAATCGGTGCGTTGTACCTCAAAACCAGGACGCCCATTCGGGCCCGTTCCTTTGGCGGAGGCCAGGAGGTGGGGCTCAGGCCCGGCACGCAGGATCTGCGCGCCATCATAGCGCTCTCTGCAGCCACTTCTGCGCTGCTTCCCAATGTTCGTACCGATGCCGTTCGCGTGGGCATGATGGCGAATAAGCTCTACGCGGCACTTTGCGAGCACCCCCGTATTCACGCGACGATGGGGGATTGGAGCACCATCGATCGACTTCCCGGCATCGTGAGCATCTACGTTGAGGGCATGGACTCCGAAGAGCTCATCCTCCAGCTTGATGGTCGCGGCTTTGAGGTCTCCGCCGGCAGCGCATGTTCGAGCGGGAGCCTTGATGCCAGTCACGTCCTGCTCGCCATGGGGGTTCCCCGCGAAGATGCCCTCGGCTCGCTTAGGATCTCGTTTGACGATCGCGTCGACGAGCGCGATCTCGATCGCTTTGCCCGTGCCGTGTGGGAAGTGGTGGGATAGATGCTCGTCAGTGAACTTCTTTCGTACCTACTCGATAGGTTCCCACGTGAGGACGCCGAAGCTTGGGATCACGTTGGTCTTTCCGTCGGAGATCCCGATGCTGAGGTCAAGGGGGTCGCCTGCGCGCTCGATGCCACGGTCGACGCGATTTTTCGTACCGCTGAGTTGGGAGCTAATGTCTTACTCACGCATCACCCTGTGTACATTTCCGCTCCCGATTGCTTCGCGCCCGCCTCGTCCGTGCGCCCAAGCTCGTCCGCCGCGGTGTACGAGGCGGCGCGTCATGGCGTGAGCGTTATTTCCCTCCACACTAATCTCGATCGTTCCAAGGAAGCACGCCAGGCCCTTCCCGCCCTTATGGGCCTGAGTGCCTTTTCCTCACTCGAACATGTCACCGAACCCGATGTGCCTGGCCTTGGAGCCGTTTGCGAAATCGAACAAACCTTTTTGGGTGATTTCGCGTCTACCGCTCAAAGCGTCTTCGATACGAGTGCCCATGTTTGGGGCGATGCCGCCTCTTCGGTCTGTCGCGTTGCTTTCATGGGAGGTTCGCTTGGTGATTTCGGTGAGCAGGCACTCGCGTGCAACTGCGATGTCGTTGTCACCGGTGAACTCGGTTACCACCGGGCGCAAGACCTTGCGCTCCGTGGGCTTTCTGTTGTCCTACTCGGTCACGACCGATCCGAGCAACCGTTTTGCCGCATACTTGCCGATGCGACCGCGAACGCAGGTGTCGCCCAAGACCGTATAGATATCATTCCGCTCCCACACCAGTGGTGGGTGCCTACACAAGGAGGATGCGCATGAGCATGGGTTCCGACCTTCTCAAACTTCAGGAGACCGATCTCGAGCTCGAACGTGAGCGCATCGCGCTCAATAATCTGCCGCTCATCGCGGAGCTCGCGAAGAAGCGTTCGGCCCACGCAAAACTCAAGGCAGAGGCCACGCGCCTGCTCGCCGCGCGCAAGGACGCCCAAATCGCCTTGGACGATCTTAATGAGGCCGAGCGTGCATGTCACGAGGCGGTGGAGGCAGCCCGGACACGTCCCATCGACGCCAGCGACCACCGTGCGCTCCTCGATCTTGAGGAGGAGCTCTCGCTTATTGCCAAGCGTCTCGATAAGATCGAGTTCGATCGACCTGCTGCACGTCAAGCCCTTGCCCTTGCACGGGAGCGTGAGCAAAAGCTCTCCGATTACATTGCGCGGTTCGAGGCTTCGATCATCGAGGACACCAAGGCCGCCCGTTCTCAAGCGGCCGATTTGCAATCCTCAATCGACGAGCTGATACGCCGGCGTGAGCATTTGCTGGGTCGCTTGCCCGAGGACGTTCGCGATCTGTACGAGCGCGGGCTCAGCAGGTTCAAAGGGCTTGCCGTCGAGCGCATCGAGGGCAATGTCCCCACCGTCTGCCGCACCGCGCTTCAGCCCGCGTCCATGGATGCCCTGCGCCATGCCCGCGACATTGCCGAATGCCCCTACTGTCATCGCATCATCGTGCTTGATTGCGAGGAGTAGCCCATGGCGAAAACGGTCTTGGTCTGCGTCACCGGATGCATCGCCGCATACAAGTCCTGTGAAATCGTGCGTGGACTCCAGAAGGCGGGTGTTCGCGTCAAGGTGTGTATGACGGAGCATGCGACCTCTTTTGTGGGGCCGACGACGTTTCGCGCGCTCACGCATGAAGAGGTCGCCGTCGATTTGTTCGACAATCCGTCCGACCCCATCCACCATATCTCACTCGCCAAAGAGCCCGATGCCGTCCTCATCGCTCCGGCCACGGCGAACGTGATCGCGAAGATCGCGCATGGAGAGGCCGACGATCTGCTCACCACGACCGTCTTGGCCTGCAACGCGCCGGTTGTCGTGGCGCCTGCCATGAACGTAGGCATGTGGCAGGCGGACGTCACACAGCGCAATATCGCCGCGCTCGAGGAGCGCGGATACGACATCGTCCGCCCGATCTCCGGATACCTCGCCTGTGGAGACTCGGGCGAGGGAAAGCTTGCCGATGTCGAGGATATCGTCGCTCGAGCCTTGCTCGCCCTTGAAACATCCGAGGCGCTCGAGGGGGAGCGGGTCCTCATCACCGCCGGAGGGACCCGCGAGGCCATCGATCCCGTGCGATATATCGGGAATCGCTCGAGCGGCAAAATGGGACACGCCCTCGCGCGGGCGGCTCATGCAATGGGAGCCCATGTGACCCTGGTGACGGCAGCTGCAGGCCTATCGATTCCCTTCGGCGTAGAGGGCGTTCATGTGGAGAGCGCGGCACAGATGCACGCCGCGGTGAGCGAGCGCTTTGATGCATGCTCGATGCTCATCTGCGCCGCCGCCGTCGCCGATTACACCCCGGCGCATCCCGCCGATCAAAAGCTCAGCAAGGCTGATGGCGAGCTCAAGCATATCGAGCTCATCAAGACCCAGGACATTCTCGCCGATATGTCAGCTCGTAAGGGGAACCGCATCGTTGTCGGCTTCGCCGCTGAAACCAACCACCTTGCCGAGCGTGCGCACGCCAAGCTCGCTCGCAAAGGTTGCGACGCCATCGTCGCCAACGACGTCTCCCGTGCCGACTCGACGTTCGGTTCAGATACGAACGAGGTGCTCTGGGTTACGCCCGACATGGCGGACCCCCTGCCATGCATGGGCAAACAGGCCCTCGCATTCGAACTGCTCAAGCGCGCACAGGCACTAAAATCTTAGGAAGTTGCAAATTTATCCTTGCATCTATGCCGAGCTTTGGGTAAAGTACTTCCTTGCTTCGGGACGTAGCGCAGCTTGGTAGCGCACTTGCATGGGGCGCAAGGGGTCGCTGGTTCAAATCCAGTCGTCCCGACCACGGAGCATGAGAGGGCGGCCTTATGGTCGCCCTTTTTCATTTGCGGAAGGCTTATCCGGTCGTAAAGCGGGTATCATCCTCCCAGTGTCTATATCGTTACAAGGAGTCGCGCGTGGCTGCTGGCAAGATTCGGAAAAAGATCAAGAAGGAGCTCATCGGCACCTCCGATTACCCTTCTAACAAGATCTTCACCATCTCCAACTTCATTACGTTCACGCGCCTTATCCTCACCGGTGTCTTCCTCTTCCTCTTCGTTACCGATTACAACCGCTATGTCGCACTCGTCATCTACGCCGTCGCCGCCTCGACCGACTGGCTCGACGGTCAAATCGCTCGCATGACCAAGACGGTCAGCTGGCTTGGGAAAATGCTCGATCCCATTGTCGACCGTGCCCTGCTGTTTTGCGGCGTGGTTGGCCTCGTGGCTCGCCATGAGCTGCCCTTATGGATCTGCCTTGCCATCGTTGGGCGCGACATCTATCTGTTCCTCGGCAATTTCGTGGTCAAGCGCTATCATCGTCGTCCCATCGACGTCGTCTTCATCGGCAAGCTCGCGACCGCGTTGCTCATGAGCGGCTTCACGCTTATGCTCCTGGGCCTTCCCGTCCTCGATGGCATGGGCATCGTTTCCAGCTCCATCACCTGGTTGCCCGGCCTCAATGGTGAGGCGGTGCCCCTTGGCATGTACTTCGTA
>NZ_DAWDUX010000013.1:0-9678 GCF_052346665.1 Collinsella sp. | reverse complement strand
GGCGTATGCTGCTCGCTTCTAACCGGCGTGGTCTATACGACCAAGGGAATCGCGGCCATTCGCTCGGCCATCGCGCATCCTGAGGACGAGGACGAGGATTTCCTCAACCCCGAGATCGACGAGGACGAGGAGTCGGCAGAGGAATAGTCTGCGTATTCCCACTGAACGCGTGCCGCTTGCGCTAGAATGAAACGATAGTTGACGATACTTCGGATGTATTCCGATTTTCCAGTAGGGGGTTCCCATGGCAAACATCGAGCAGAACGAGACCACGCGCGTCTTTCGCATGCCGAGCAGCGATGCCACGGCGCCCGACCTCATGAAGAGCGCCTCGCTGGTCGTTCCGGTCCTCTCAATCATCAAGGGGCCCCAGACCGGCAACGTCTTCGAGCTCGATGCGCCCGAGATCACCATCGGTCGCGATCCCGCGAACACAATCTTTCTCAACGACATGACGGTGTCGCGCAGCCATGCGAAGATCCTGCGCAACGAGGCGGGTGTCCTCATTGAGGATCTCGGCTCCCTTAACGGCACCTGGGTTGATGGCGCGATCGTCAATTCCGCCCCTCTGCATGATGGCTCTTCCGTGCAGATCGGCACCTTCACGCTGATGTACCACGAGAGCACCGTGGAGCGCATCGAAACCGGTGAGTAGCTTGGCTGAGCGCAGCTACCTCAGCATTGGGCAGGTCGTGAACCTGCTCCGCGGTACATACCCCGACCTTTCAAACTCGAAGATTCGCTTCCTGGAAGACGAGGGGCTCATCACGCCGCACCGCACTCCTAAGGGCTATCGTCAGTACTCGAAGGCGGACGTCGACTGTCTCGAGGTTATTTTGCATCTGCAGAAAACCAGGTATATGCCACTTTCCGCCATCAAGCAGAAGTTGGACAGTGCATCTGACCTTTCGACCCTCGCATTCGAGGTCGGCCTGCTTACGGATGCGCCCATGAAGGTTGCCTCAAAGGAGACTCGTCAGAAGCTCCATCCCATCGAGGACGTCCCAGATATCCTCGGCGTCGACATTGCGTTCTTGCGGCAGCTTTCCGATAACGATCTTATCCGGATTGTTCGCAGCCCCCAAAACCGGGAACTCATCGACGGTCGGGACTTCGAAATCATCCGTCATTGTGCAGAGCTGTCGCGCTTTCACATCGAGCCTCGCAATCTGCGGCAGTACGTCAATGCAGCCAACCGTGAATCCGCCCTATTCGAACAGGTTCTCATCGGTATGCTCGGTACCGACGATTCTGATGACAATCGAGAGGCGAAGCTCGATCGCGCGTTCAAAACGCTTCATGACCTCACGGACGGAGTTCGTACCGCGCTGTTGCGTAACCGCGTCTTCGAGTCGCTTAACGCCGTGGTTGAGGATGCCGATGTCGATGCCATCGACGATGAGATCACGCGCGCGGAGATGGCAGCCCAAAGCAACTCCGCCGTCCTTCCATATGCCACCCCCGAGTCGACCACGGGCGTGGCTCCACTCGATGCAACCGAACTTGCCGCCCAGCCCATTCGCGTGACGCCCATTACAGCCGAGTAGAAAGCACAGGATTATGGAACCGTTCGATTACGCCGCTTACATCGCCGATATCCCGGATTACCCTGAGCCCGGCGTCGTATTCAAAGACATCACGCCGCTCTTTGCCGACCCTGTGGCCATGCGCCATACCGTCGAGGACATTGCCGATCATTTCAAAGACGCGGGCGTCACTAAAGTGGTCGGACCCGAGGCGCGTGGCTTCATGATTGGCGTACCCGTTGCTCTCGAGCTTGGAGCCGGGTTCATTCCCGCACGCAAACCGGGCAAGCTGCCCCGCGAGACCTACTCGGTGAGCTATGAGCTCGAGTACGGAACCGATACCCTTGAGATTCATAAAGACGCCATTCAGCCCGGTGACCGCGTGCTTATCGTAGACGATTTGATTGCGACCGGCGGTACCGCGGCGGCGGCCGGAAAACTTGTGCAAGATGTGGCGGCCGAGCTAATAGGGTATGCTTGTATCTTGGAGCTATCGTTCCTCGATCCTCGCAAGACGCTTGCGACTGCGGGAGATCAAGAGCTGTACAGCCTCATTCAGGTATCGTAACGAACGCGCGCCTTGCCGCTCGTATCGAGGAGTTTTCATATGACGCACTCTAAACGCAGCCTTACCGCACGTCGTGCCATCGTCGCCGGTCTTTCCGGCATCGTTCTTATGTCCGGCGTTCCCACGTTCGCCTTCGCCGACACTGAGTCTGATCTTGCAGCGGCCCGCGAACAGCTCGAGGAGATTGGACGTCAGACAGAAGAGATCACCAATCGTCTTTCTGAGCTCACGTACTCCCTTGAGGAGACTCGCGGTCAGATCGATGAGACGAACAATGAGATTGCGGAGCGCCAGCAGCTGCTTTCCACGTTCGTCTCCTCTGAATACAAAGGCGGTCTTGCCGGACTGATCGAGATTGTGCTTTCCTCGACGTCCTTTGATCAGTTCGTCTCGAGTGTGACGTACATGAACAAGGTGGCGAACACGCAGGCCGAGACCATAGCAGAGGTTAAGACCCTCAAGGAGGAGCTTGATACCAAGCAAGCCGAGCAAGAGGAGAACGTCAAGGAAACTCAGGCGAAGGTCGATGAGCTCAACGCGCAGCGCGCTGAGGCCGCGTCGGTCGTGAGCTCGCTCGACGCAAAACTCCAGGAAGAGCTTGCCGCCGAGGCGGCCGCAAACGCTGCCCTCCAACAGGGGCTTAACGCGAGCCAGGGCGACCAGATCGATGACGTCCAGAACGTCGATACGCCCTCCAACAACAATACGGACCAGGGTGGCGGAACCAACACCAACAACTCCAACAATACGCCCGCTCCCACACCTTCGCCTGCGCCGACACCGGAGCCCGATCCCGAGCCCAACTATGTTCCGAGCACCGGTAACGCCATCGTCGATCGTGCATGGAGTTGGGTTGGCAAGGCTGAATATGTATGGGGAGGGTGCGCTCCCGGCCAGTTCGACTGCTCCGGCTTTGTGAGCTACTGCCTCACTGGTCAATACCGTCGTCTTGGTACCACCAATACGTTCATGGGCTGGCCGCAGGTGAGCAATCCCCAGCCGGGAGATGTGTGCGTCAATTGGGGTCACACCGGCATTTATATCGGTAACGGACAGATGATCCACGCGGCCACCTATGGCGTCGGCGTCGTCGTCGGCCCTGTCCAGGCTGGTATGATCTACGTTCGCTACTAACATCTCGAACAATGCACGTGGACGGCGGAGGGGGAGTGCTCCTTCCGCCGTCTCTCTATACCGGACATTCGTCATACAACGCGAAAGGATTCATACATGTCATGGGCTCTCATAGCGGACTCCAGCTGTAATCTACGCGCATACCAACCCGCAACGGCGGATTGCGCCTTTGCGTTGGCTCCGCTCAAAATCGTAGTTGCAGGCGAGGAATACGCTGACGATGCCTTCCTCGATGTTGCCACGCTCAACCATCGGGTGGCCGCCGAGCCCTCCGCATCGGGTAGTTCATGTCCGAGTGCAGGGGAGTGGGCGGAATTGTTCCGCTTGGCGGACAATGTTATTGCCATCACCATCTCGGCGAACCTTTCCGGCAGTTTCGAGGCCGCTCAAATGGGTCGCAATCTCGTGATGGATGAATATGCCCGCGACCATGATGGTCAAATCGCTGGGAAGAACATCTTCGTTCTCGACTCAAAGGCTGCCGGAGGAAAGCTCGAGCTTATCGTTCAACTTCTAGATAGGTACCTAACGAATAATCCTGATGCTACATTTGACCAGGCAGTATCGTATGCTGAACAGCTACAGGCAAGCTCTCAGGTGCTCTTTTCGCTGAGCAGTTACGAGAATCTCACGAAAAATGGACGCATGCCCAAAGTCGTCGGAGCCCTCGCCAGCGGTCTTTCCATCCGCATGCTCGGTACTGCGAGTGCTCAGGGGACGATCAAGGTCGTAGCACCAACGCGTGGTGACAAGAAAACGTACCGCAAGATCATCGAAACCATGCGTGCTGATGGGTATCGTGGCGGCATGGTCTATATCGACCATGTTTTCAATGAGGACGGTGCCTCGGCACTCAAGGATGCGATTGTTACCGAGTGGCCTCATGCCGAGGTGTTCGTCTTACCCTGTGGCGGCCTATGTTCGTACTACGCCGAAAAGACCGGCCTGATCATTGGGTACGAATGGGCGCACCGTCTTTGACATCATCAACAGACGAAAGCGAGAACCCCCGCAACGCGCGGGGGTTCTTTATTTAGATCGTCATCTACTTTACATAATATATATTATCGTAATTCTGAATAATGTATCACATACTCAGACCGAGAGACACACCATTACGACCAAACCCGATTAGATCCTGCCAGACTCCTCGAGGTAAGCATAGGCGGACATGGCCGCAATGGCACCGTCAGCCGCCGCGGTGATGACCTGTCGCAAGGACTTGGAACGCATATCGCCAGCGCAGAATAATCCGGGAGTCTTCGTTGCCATTGATTCATCGGTAACGACGCCACCGTCTGAACCAAGGTCAACATAGGGAGCTACGATTTGGGTAGCCGGATCATGGCCGACGGCGACAAATATGCCAACCGAGCCTTCGTCGAACATCTCGGCGTGCGTCTCTCCCGTGGCATTGTCTCTCAATACGATGCGGTTGATAAACGTCGAACCGCTCACTTCGATAATACTAGTTTGGTACCTAATAGTAATGTTGTCACGCGTGAGAAGTCGCTCTACCATGCCCCGTGGAGCCCGGAACACATCGCGTCTCACGCCAAGTTCAACGTGCTCGGCGATATTGGAGAGATACATTGCCTCCTCAACAGCGGAATTGCCGCCACCGATGATAAAGACGTGCTTTCCGCGATAGAACATTCCATCACAGGTGGCGCAATACGATACTCCCCTTCCGCGGAACTCATCCTCACCTACGAAGCCTCCAAGTCGGGGCGTAGCTCCGGTCGCCACGATAAGCGCAGGGGCTTCGAGCTGCTCCATATCGGTGTTGACGATGAACATGTCATCTTCGCGGTCGATCGACGAGACCGATCCGTACGTGGACTGAGCACCTGCATGCTCGGCGTGCTCCAGCATCTTCTGGCCAAGTTCGGCCCCCGAGCAACTGCCTAATCCGGGGTAGTTGTCAATGATATCTGAGGTGGCAATCTGTCCGCCAGCCATCCCATGCTCGACAACCAGAACGTCTAGGCTGGCTCGTGCGGCGTAGAGGGCAGCGGAATAGCCTGCGGGACCTCCACCGACGATGATGAGGTCTTTCGTGGAATCCATAGCCGGTACATCCTTTCGGTACGTCGTTTCTTTGCTCTTACCCGATTGCGCCGAGCTCTTGCAGGGCGGGACGTACAATGCTGTTAGCAAGCAACCAGGGAGACGCCCACATGACAACTGAACGCCTCGACAATCTTGGCGATAACGTGCCGCTCAATTCCCGGGGGACGGTATCACCGGCAAGCGAAGCCCCACGGCCCGTTATTACCATTATGCATGCCTCGGTAGGCTCCGGACATCGCGCGGCGGCCATGGCAATCGCACAGGCGGTGGAAAACATGCGGGGTGCACATGGCGTACCCGATGATGTTGAAGTTGATGTCCTCGACGTACTCGATTTTGGGCGCATCAAATTCGACGGTAACAAAACTGCGGCGGCGTTCACGGGCGCCACGAGGCCCATCTACGATGTTACGTGGCGCTATACGCTCACGGGCAGATTGCTCTGGGGCGGTGGATCGGCGTGGTCCAGAATCATGTTCCACTCATTTAACGACTATGTGACTGAGAAGCGACCCCTTGCCGTCATTTGCACACACATCACCGCCGCAAATACCGCCGTTGGAGCCCGCATGATGACAGGTGTGGAGTTTCCCGTCGTCTGCGTCCCCACCGATTACGAGATAGAGGGTTGGTGGCCACACAAGGAAACCGACCTCTTTTGCGTCGCGACCGAGTTCATGGCGGAGACGCTCCGCCCACGAAAGGTTCCCGAGCGATGCATCGAGGTCACGGGCATACCCATCAGACCGGGATTTAGCGAGCCGCGCAATCGCGAGCACGATTGCGAGACGTTCGGGATGCCAGGCGACAAGACCTTGGTGCTGGTCATGGCAGGCGCCGCCCTACCCCAGCCGTATGTGCGATTCCGGGCGGCCATGGAGGAGACGCTTCCCTACCTGCGCAGCTTCGAGAGTATGCACTTCGTGTTCCTGCCGGGTAAGGACATTGCATACGCGAAGCACCTGCGCTCCGTGTTCGAGGGCATGAAGCTTCCCAACGTCACCGTACTCGATTACGTGGACGACATGGCGGCCCTCATGCGGACCTGCGATCTGGCGATTCTCAAGTCCGGCGGACTTACCGTGACGGAGTGCCTGTGCGCCGAGCTGCCGATGATCTTGCTTGGAAAATCGTATGGGCAGGAGAAGGCGAACACGACGATGCTCACGTCTTTCGGCGCGAGCATGCATGCTACCACCTCACGCGAGCTCATCATGCAGTTGAGGCATCTCCATGATAATTCAGAGGCGCTCCACGGTCTCCTCGTCAACGCTGGCGCACTCCGCCGTCCCGATGCCGCACAGGACATCGTTTGCAGCACGATGCGGCTGGTCGGCGTGCCGTGTGATCGCGAGCAACATTTCGCTGAATTCTACTGGGGTGGAAAACCCGCGCATATACGGTAGAAAGATGCCCTCGCGGACAAATGACCGCGGGGGCATCTTGTATTGACGCATAAAGCCTTCTACGTGCTTACCGCATTTCTACACGAGCAGGAAGTACGCAAGGAACGCGGCGGCGGCGACCCACATGAGCGGACGAATCTTCTTGAGGTTGCCCGTCACGGCAGCAACGACCACGTAGGCGATGAAGCCAAGACCGATGCCGTTGGAAATCGAATAGGTGAACGGGATACCGACGATGATCATGAAGGTCGGGAAGCCCTCGAGGATGTCCGACCAGTCGACCTCGGTGACCTCGCTCATCATCAAAAAGCCGACGTACACGAGGGCGCCACAGGTAGCGGCGGAGCTGATGCAGCTGATAACCGGGGAGAAGAATGCGGCGAGCAGGAAGAGAACGCCTGCCGTCACGGAAGTAAGTCCGGAGCGACCGCCGTCGGCAGCGCCGGAGGCAGACTCAACGAACGTGGTGATGGAAGATGCGCCGAACACGCCACCCGCAGCTGCAGCCACGGAGTCGACGATGAGGATGGGCTTGATGTCCTCAACCTTGCCATCCTCGGTGAGGAACTCGCCCTGCTTGGCAACGGCCATGGCGGTGCCCATGGTGTCGAAGAAGTCGCTCATCATGAGCGAGAAGGCAAAGAGGAGCAAGGCGGGAGTGGTGAGGGCCTTGACGACGCCCATGACGCCATCGGCGTCCGCCATGAAAGGGGCGCCGAAGGTGGAGAAATCGAGCGGAGCGACGATGCTCGAGGGAGCAGCGGTCACGCCGAGCGGAATGCCGAGGACGGAAGCGATGACGATGCCCCACAGCAAGGCGCCCTTCACGTTCATGGAAGAGAGGACGACGGTGGCGACGATGGAGATGAGGCCGACGAGGAAGACCGGGTCGGTCACCTTGCCGAGGGCGACCATGGTGGCCTCGTTGGCGACGATGATGCCGCCATCCTTAAGGCCGATCATCGCGATGAAGAGGCCGAGGCCGATAGAGATGCCGTGACGCAGGGACACGGGAATGGCATCCATGATGGCCTCGCGAAGACCGCACAGCACGAGCAGCAAGATGGCGATACCCTCGATGAAGATGATAGCCATGGCAGTCTGCCAACCGAGTCCCATGGCTCCGCAGAGCGTGTACGCGACGATGGAGTTGATGCCCATGCCCGAGGCGCAGGCGAGCGGACGGTTCGCGATGAGGCCCATCGCGATCGTCATGACCGCGGCACCGATGCACGTGGCGGTCACCGCGGCGGCGACGGGAACGCCACCGGCGGAGAGGATGAGCGGGTTCACGACGATGATGTAAGACATCGCCAGGAACGTGGTCAGTCCCGCACGCAGCTCAGTGGCCACGTCGGACTTGCGCTCCCCCAACTTGAAAAACTGGTCCATAGATAATTCCCCCTATACGACTGGACCGACTATTTCGAACCGCTCGACCCGAAACCGCCGCTACCGCGATCGGTCTCGTCGAGTTCGTCGACCTCTGTAAGGTGCACGACGGGCACCTGCTGGATGACGAGCTGGGCGATACGCTCTCCCCGCTCGATGTGAATGGTCTGCTGGGAATCAAGGTTCACGGCGATGACCTTAAGTTCACCGCGATAGTGGGCATCAATGAGCCCCGGGGTGTTGGCGATAGTGAGACCGCGCTTGAGAGCCATACCGCTCCTGGGCTGAACAAACCCGGCGTACCCATCCGGAATTGAGATGGCAAGGCCAGTGGGGATGAGGACGCGCTCGAAGGGCGCGATGTCGACGCTCTCATTGGCACGCAGGTCCAAGCCCGCATCACCCTCATATGCATAAGCGGGTAACTCGACGGTTGGATCCAGGCGCTTGACGTTCACGTTCAACATGGACATGTAATCACCTCAGCTTATCGAGTTCGGATAGGAACTCATCGATGTCTTGGAAGTCACGATACACGGACGCGAATCGGATGTAGGCGACCTTATCGATCTTCTCGAGGCGCTTGAGGACCATATCGCCAATATCATGGGAGCTGACAGCCGAACGCGCCCCGCCCCTCAGTTCCAGTTCGATGTCATCAATGAGCGCGTTGAGCTGCGTGAGATCGATGTCGCGTTTGGAAGTTGCGCGCATAAGTCCCACGAGCAGCTTATTGCGGTCGAAAGGCTGCGTGGTTCCATCGCTCTTCAGCACCTCGATGGGGTCCTCGCATCGTTCGAATGTGGTGAACCGGTATCCGCACGATCGGCATTCACGACGACGTTTGATGGCGTTCGAGGAATCCTGCATACGCGAATCTATCACACGCGTGTCATCATGGCCGCACTTCGGACACCGCATGGCATCGTCTCCCCTCACATCCGACAACTTCGCTAGGATACCACGCGTTGAGGGCAGTAATGCTAGAAACACAAGATATGGTGAGTTGTAATAGTTCTAGCCTGCAGAGGGAACGACCAACTCCATGCCAGGGTGAAGCGAAGCGCTGGTAAGTCCGTTCCAGTCCCTCATGACCTCAACGGCTTCTTCGATTGCGAGCCCATCCACGGGGTTGTCCTCCGCGATGCTCCACAATGACTCTCCGGCAGAGACCGTTACATTTTTAGACGTCAGCGTGTCGACGAAGGCCGCATGACTCGCATTCCGAGCCTGGAAAACTGTGGACAGGATGGAAGCACACGCTACGATCAAGACCAATGACGCGACGCCGAAGAGGATAAAGCGAGACCGCGATGAAGGTGCCGGACGATCCCGCGCATAGACATCGGGTGCGGCAACTTGGAAGTGACCGGGCTGGATGTGTGAAACAGTCGACACGCCGCCAGAGACGACGCTTAAGGCTGGTGTGGAGGGTCGATCCAACGTGAGGGCCAGGGATCCGTAGGTAAACGATGTGGAAGTCATATTCGCTCCTCCCGCTCTGCATCTTGTCGCCTTTGGTTATATCGAGCCGTGCGGACAAAACTTCTGGCACAAGAACGAGTGTTCGTGTATTATT
>NZ_DAWDUX010000012.1:11214-48596 GCF_052346665.1 Collinsella sp. | reverse complement strand
CGCGAACGTCGAACACAGCCGTCTTGCCCTCGTAGGCAACGGTTACCTCGAGCGCGGCGGCTTCCTCGGCGAAAGCCTCGTCCAGACCCGGCGTGAACGCGAACGCCGCAGCAGTATCGGCGCCGTACTCAACATCGACGGCGTCTCCATTGGAGTAGCTCAGCATCAGCACCAAGCCTGCGGGCTCGAGCTTCTCGCCGACCTTGTACGTGGTCTTCGAGGGAGCCGATTTGATGGCGATGCCCTCGAGCACGGGCTCGGCAACCTTGATCTCGAAGGTGCGCTCGACAGAGCCGGCGTACTTGCCCATACCCTTGACGGTCACCTTGCCGGTGCCGGCAGCGGTGTTGTCGGCGAACTCGAGCGTGTAATCCACGCCGTTCTCCAAGGTCTTCTCGCCATGCTTGACCACGACGGATACCACGGAGGCATCCACGGGATGCTCGGCGTCGACACGGTCGACGGTAACGGAAGCGGGAACCTCGATGGAGACGGCATCGCTGGCGATGTCGGTCGTCGTGCTCTTCGCCTTCGTCAAGCGCAGCTCGGCGGCGCTCAGGAACGCATTGTTACGGCCGCCGTCGGCATAGGTGGCCGTAGCCTGCAGGCGGAAGTACTTGGCCGTCACGGGCTTGGCGAGCTGGAGCAGCTTCCAATCGCGCGTGTAGTCGGCATCCTCGGGAGAAAGCCAGGTTGCGGTTCCGGCGTCCTTCCAGGTCTTGCCGTCCTCGCTGTACTGGAGCTTGGCGCCGAACAAGGTGCCGTTGTGGCTACCGCTGCTGGCAGGACGCGGCAGATAGCGCAGACCGTCGATGGCGGTGGGCTCCTCGAGCTCCATGGTTACCCACAGGTTGTCGAGCGTGGTCGCGGTCCAGTGGGAGTGATAGTAGGTTTCGTTGTTCTTATCGAAGGCGAAGGACAGCGGACCCTCGTTGCCCGAAGCGGGCTCATGCACGCTGCCGGTCTCCGTATTGACGATCTTGTCGACCGGATAGTCGCGCGAATCGTCGGCGGGATCCATCGTCTCGGGGGCACCGAGGTTGACGGTGAAGGTACTGCGGGTCTTGTGGTCCTCGGACTCGATGATGATCAGGACCTTGTCGTCGTGCGCGGGGAGCACGGTCACGGCGGCGTTATCGGCGGCGACCGGCTCGACCTTAGCGGTCTCGGCGGGCGTGTTATAGCCACCCTGCTTCAGGGCGGAGTCCGGCACGGCGGTGCCGTTCACCTTGAGCGAGGCGAGCTTCGCGGTCGCGTTCGTCACGAAGCTACCCTGAGCGGTATTCAGCTCGACCTCGGTGATCGCGGTGCAGGGCTTTGCAGTAGTGCCGGTCTGCACGTCGGCGTTCGTCACCGTCATGCGGACGAAGGTCGCCGTGACGGGAGCGAAGTCATAAGTGTAGAGGCGAGCATTGCCCTGGGCATCCGCGCGCGTCTCGGTAACGGTCAGCGGCGTCCAATCCTTACCGTTCTCAGACACCTCGAACTTCGTCGCGTTGTCATCGGGGAAGCGAGCGGACCAGCTGTCCTTGGCAAAGGTCACCTTGAACTGGCCGAAACGCTGCTGAGTTGCATATTCGAAGGTAACCTGCGCGGTCTTGTTGCCATCCTGAGAATAATCATAGTTGGACCACAGCGTGGGATTTGCACCGCCGCCGGTATTCGCACCGGGCTCGGTCTTGCCGTCTACGATCGCCATCAGCGTATCGCTCTGCTTGCCCTCGGGCACGCTCTGCGTAATCTTCATCGCATCCTTGGCGATGTTGCCGCCGATGGTGATGGTCTCCTCCTGGACGCGGATCGAAGCGGTAACGGTGACATCTTTGCCGAACACGTTGGACGTGCCGGCAAGCATCACGGTGCCCGCCTTGTCGTACGCGCCGTCCTCGGCAGCGCTCCACGTCACCGGGAAATTGGCGTTGAGCACGGTGCCGTCCGCCATAACGGCCGGGAGGCTATCGGGCAGCACGGGCTCGGCGCCCTTGCTCACGGTGGTGGAGTAGTTGAGCAGCGCAGCGATATCGTCGACGACCGTGACCACGGCGGTAGCGCGAACGGGCGTATCGGCGACCGTACCGCTTACGGTGAAGCTGCCGGGGGTCGCCAGCTTATCAGCAGGAACGTTATCCCAGGTAACAGCCTTGTTCTCAGACGCGCCGTCGCTATAGCGCACCTGAACGGCGGCGGGAAGCTCGAGCGCGGAGCCCGTCTTCACGTAGTGGTAGCGCGCGAAGTACAGGCTGTCGGCCGTCTTCGCCTCGGGAGCATCCGAGGAGGCGGCGACGGGGATCGTGATGGTGGTGGACTCGAGGCCATCGGCGCTCACCGTAACGGTGGCATCGCCAGCCTTCTCGCCCGCGCGCACGATACCCACCAGCTGGCCGGAGAACGCATCGCGGTTGTCATCGCGATAAGACTGATGGTCGGGCGAGCTGCCGTTGTCGATGCCGGCGAGGCTACCCGAGCCGGTCACCTTGAACGTCACGTTGTTGGTCGCGTTGGGAATGACGTTGCCCTCGGCATCGGTCACGCTCACGGTAACGTATGCGAGGTCGGTACCGTTCGCGGTCATGCCCTCGCGATTGACCTCGGCCTTGAGCTTCGCGGCCTTGCCGGTGGTGGTCACGCTCTGGCGACCCTGCCACGTCGAGGTGTCGATCTTCTCGCCCTTGGCGTTGTATGCCTCGGCGGTGATGGTGCCGTCGGCATAGGGGACCTTCCAGGTGAGGTACAGGTTGCGATGGATATCGTTACCGGTGTAGGCGCCATCGCCCTCGTAGATCTGATAGGAAACGCCGCCCTCGGTGGTCTTGGTCGTGAAGGCCTTCTTACCCAGCGACTGGCGCTCGGTGGAACCCTTCGGCGTGAAGAACAGCTCGACGGCTGCTGCATCGGTGTACACCGCGACATCGACCTTGTTCTGGCCGTCCTTCTTCACCACATCACTGTTCCATGCGGGCAGCATGTGCAGGGTGTTGACGTCCTCGTTCCACAGGCTCTGATACAGATAGTAGGAGTCCTTGGGAAGGCCGGCGGTATCGATGATGCCGAAGTAGGAGTTCTTCGGAGACGGCCAGGTGCCCTTGGCACCGGAGTCCGTACCGTTCCACGGCGTGGGCTCGCCCAGGTAATCGAAGCCGGTCCACACGTACTCGCCGGACATGAAGTCGCGGGTGAGCACATCGTACCAAGCCTTCGAGGCCACGTGGCCCCAGCCGACCGCGCTGTAATCGTAAGCGGTGAGCTGCTGGGCGCTGCCATCCTGACCATGCGTGTTGTAGATGCCGCGGCTGTTGATGGCGGAAGCGGTCTCGGAACCGATCAAGATCCAATCGCTATGCTCGCGATGAGCCTTGTCATACACGTTGCCGTCGGCGTAGTTGAGGCCGACGATGCCCTTGGCGTTCGCGATGCCCTGCGGGTTCAGCGTGGTGCTGCCATTGTTCTTGTACTGGTTGTCGCCCGTGGTGACGGGGCGCGTGGTATCGACGGCCTTGACCCAATCGATCAGGTTCTGCTGCACCTGGTTGAAGTTGGAGATGCCACCGGTACCCTCGGTCATCTCGTTACCGATGGACCACATGATGATCGCGGGCGCGTTGTAGTCGCGCGCGATGCTCTGCTCGAGATCGAACTGCGCCCAGGTCTTGTCCGTGGAGGCGCCGATGAGCTCGGACTCGCCCATGGCCTTGTTGAAGAAGCGAGCGTAGTCCTTGGAGTTGCCGTTCTTCTGCGACGTCCAGCCATCGAAGAACTCGAGGTCGAGCAGCATGCCCTGCTCGTTGCAGATCTCGACCAACTCGCGGGCCGGCGTGTTGTGCGAGGTGCGGATGGAGTTGCAGCCCATCTCCTTCAGGAGCTTCACCTGGCGCTCGAGCGCATCGCGCGTCGAGACGGAGCCCAGGGCGCCCTGGTCGTGATGCATGCACACGCCCTTGATCTTCATGGACTCGCCGTTGAGCGAGAAGCCCTTGGCGGCGTCGAACTTGAAGAAGCGGTAGCCGAAATCGGTATCGTAGGTGTCGACGACCTTGTCGCCCATCTTTACCTGCGTGCGCACGGTGTAGAGCACCGGGCTATCCGTGCTCCACAGCTCGGGCTTGGTCGCTGTGAGGTCGGCCTCGACGGCCTTCGTCTCGCCAGCGGCAACCGTGACCTGCGTGGTCTGGGTGCCGATAGCCTGCTCGACGCTCTCACCGCGCTTGAACACGGTCTGGACGAGGGTCACCGCGGCCTCGGACTTGCCCGCGTTGGCAACGGAGGTCTTCAGATGCGTGGTGACGTTGCCGCCCTTCTGGGACTCCAGCTGCGGGGTGGTCACCTGAACGCCGTCCTTGGCAACGTGGACGGGATCGGTCACGACCAGGTCGACGTCGCGGCCCATACCGGAACCGGAGTACCAGCGGGACGACGGGATCTGGTTGTTCACGCGAACGGCGATGACATTCTGCTCGCCCACCTTGAGATAGGGCGTGAGATCGAAGGAGAAGGGCGTGTAACCGTACGGATGGCTGCCCAGCTCCTGGCCGTTGATGTAAACGGTCGCGTCCATGTAGACGCCGTCGAAGTCGATGCGGACCTGCTTGCCGGCAAGGTCGTTGCCCACCTCGAAGGATTTGCGGTACCAGCCGATACCGCCCGGCTTGTAGGCGCTCTCCGCCTCGCCGGTCTTGGTGTAATCCTGGTCGATGCTGTAATCATGCGGCAGGTCGACGACATCCCACGAGGAATCGTCGAACGCCTCGGTGTTTGCACCCGAGACCTCGCCCAACTTGAACTTCCAGTTCTCGTTGAACCCCTGCACGCGCTGAGCCGGATCGGTCACGCTGTTGATGTAGACGACCTCGGGCTTGGAACTCATCTGCGTCGTCGACTGCGAACGCAGCGAGGGACCCAGCCCCGCCGCGACCGCCGACACCGCAGGAGCGCCAAGCGCCAAAGCGCCCACCAGCGCCGCGCACAGCACGCGCTTCGTACGCGTACGGTGCGCTCCCTTCCCGGGGCGGCTTTGGGTGTGCAATGTACTCATGCAACCTCCTTCTATCGTCGACCCGATGTCGACGCATAGCTTCGCCATATATGAGGTACAGCATGTCAGTTTTATACCGTCCGCTTCCCGGCGGAGCCGCCAGCGTGCGCCATCGAACGGTGAACGGTTATGCGGGGCAAGATTGGCATTACACACAAAATACCAGTTAGATTATGGTGAGCACAGCGGCAATCAAAGCTGGCTGCGCGCGGCATCCTTCGTAACCAATATATATCGTGGATGCCCCTCCCGCCCACCAGCGCTCCGCTGCGCTATAGTGAATCGCTACCATTGCAAGGGGAAGGCTCACCATGTATATATCCGATATCTTCGAAACGGCGCAGCGGCTCCGCAGGCTCCCCGTCTCGTTCGAGATGTTTCCGCCCAAAGGCGAGCTCACGCTCGAGCGAGCTCGAGAAGTCGCCGCCTCCTTCGCGCCCCTGGGGCCCGACTTCATCAGCGTCACCTATTCGGCTGGAGGATCGGGCAACAACGCCGCCACCACGCAGATCGCCCAGATGATCGATACGGAACTCGCTATCCCCTCGGTCGCCCACCTCACCTGCATCTCGCTCAAGCGCGCGGACCTCGCCGCGAAGATCGACGAGATGCGCGCGGCGGGTGTGGAAAACGTGCTCGCGCTGCGCGGGGATGTCCCCGAAGGAGCCCCGACCGGCCCGGGCTGCGCCGATTTCCGCTATGCGAAGGACATCATCCCGCCGCTCGTCGAGGCGGGCTTTTGCGTCGGCGCGGCGGCGTATCCGGAAGGCCACCTGGAATGCGACGACCTCGCGCGCTCCATGCGCCATCTCAAGCAAAAGCAGGATGCGGGAGCGAGCTTCTTCGTGACGCAGCTCTTTTTCGACAACGATTACTTCTATCGCTTCCGCGAGCTTGCGGACTCCGCGGGCATCACCGTCCCCATCACCGCCGGAATCATGCCCTTCATGGGAAAGCAGCAGATCAGCCGCATGGTGTTCATGTGCGGCGCCTCGCTTCCCTCTCCCGTTATCAAACTGCTCGCGCGTTTTGAAGACGATCCGGACAGCCTGCGTGCCGCCGGCATCGAATATGCGTGCCGCCAGCTTGAGGACCTCGCCGACCACGGCGTGGACGGCCTGCACATCTACACCATGAACCGACCGAGCGTCGCCCGTGCCGCTATGAGTGCCCTTCGTCAAGAGACCCGCTAGCCGTGGATACGCAAACCGAGGCCACGTCGTCGAACATGCGCGAGCTCCCCGGCGCGCTTGCGGGGCCGCGCGTCGTCACGCTTGGAGGCACGGAGGATCCCCTCGCGATTGACCGCAATGAAATGCTGCGATATCTGGGGCATACGGGACAGAACATCGAAGACGACCTGGCGTGCAGGATCGAGCGGGTCGCACGCGACGTCGAAGCCCATGGACGGGCGCGAGGCGTCTTCGCGACGTTTCCCGTAGACGCCTCCACCCTTGACGACGAGGGGAAGGCGTGTATTCGCCTCACGGGAACGGTCGCAACCCTCAGGGGGCGTGACATCTACCGCCACCTCAAGGACGCACGCTGGTGCACGGTGCTCGCATGCACGCTCGGCATGGACAACGAGCGGCGCCTGCGCGCGCTCGGCGCACAAAGCCCGTTGGATGCCGCAATCTACGATGCAGCGTCCTCCGCGCTCATCGAGTCCGCCGTCGGACATCTCGACTCCATGGTGCAGGACGCGGCATCCGCCGCCGGCCTTTCATGCAACTGGCGCTTCTCGTGCGGATATGGCGATTGCCCGCTCGAGGCGCAGGGGCGGCTCCTCGCATCCCTTGACGCCACCCGACGCATCGGGCTCACCGTCACACCCACCAACCTCATGGTGCCCAGTAAATCCGTAAGCGCCATGATCGGCGTTTTTGAGGGGCTGCCCCGTGCCGCCGATGCGCCGGCGCGATGCGCCATCTGCCGCATGCGCGCCTCCTGCTCCATGCGCAAACGCGGCACCACCTGTTAGGATGAAAGACCATCCAACGACAAGGAGACTCATGGACACCTTGCTGCACAAAGCCATCAGCGGAGACTGTCACCTGCTATTCGACGGCGGCATGGGAACCATGCTCCAAGCCGCCGGACTAGCTGCCGGAGAACTTCCCGAACTGCTCTGCCTCACGAACCCCGAGCACATCGAGGCCATCCATCGCGCGTACGTCGAGGCAGGCAGCGATGTCATCACCACCAACACCTTTGGGGCGAACCGATTGAAGCTCGATGGCCGTGCCACGGTCGACGAGGTCTACGCTGCCGCCGTTTCGTGCGCTCGTGCTGCCGGCGCTCACCTGGTCGCCGCCGATATCGGTCCGCTCGGCGCGCTCTTGCGCCCTTTGGGCACGCTCAGCTTCGATGAGGCATACGACGCATTCGCCGAGCAGGCTCGAGCTGCTTCGGACGCCGGCGCCGACCTCTTCATCATCGAGACGATGACCGACGTACTCGAGGTCAAGGCCGCCATCCTTGCCTGCCGCGAAAACACCGGGCTTCCCATCTTCGTGACGATGACCTTTGAGGCAGATGGCCGTACGTTCCTGGGCACCTCCCCAGAAGTCGCCGCCGTCACCCTCGATGCCCTTGGGGTCGACGCGCTGGGCATCAACTGCTCCCAAGGGCCGCACGAGCTGCGCGCACTTGCCCAGCGCATGCTCGCCGTCACGGAAAAGCCGCTGATTGTCCAGGCGAATGCGGGTCTTCCCCATGTCGAACACGACTGCACCGTCTTTGACATCGGGCCCGAGGAGTACGCCGCGGCAGTTCGTGGCATGGTGGACGACGGCGTTGGTATTCTCGGAGGATGCTGTGGCACCGATCCCCGTCACATCGCCCTCATCGCCGATGTGCTGCGGGGGCGCACCCCGCGCAAGCGAGAGGTGCCCCAGGCGTTCACCGTCACGAGCGCCCAAGCACTCATCTCGCTTCCCACCGAAAGCCGAGCCATCGCCGTCATCGGCGAACGTATCAATCCCACGGGCAAGAAGCGGCTCAAGGAGGCGCTCCGCACTCGAGATTTCGACTATCTCGTAAGCGAGGGCATCGCGCAGCAGGAGCAGGGGGCCGATATCCTCGACGTCAACGTGGGACTCCCCGATATCGACGAGGTCGATGCCTTACAGGTCGCCGGTGAACGCCTCTCGGGGGCCGTCACACTGCCGCTCCAGTTCGACTCCACCGTCCCCGCCGCGCTCGAGGCCGCCGTCCGGCGGTACCCCGGCAAGCCGATCATCAATTCCGTCAACGGCAAGCAAGAGGTCCTGGACGAGATTTTGCCCATCGCCGCGCGATACGGAGCCAACGTCATCGGTCTTACGCTTGACGAGGCGGGCATCCCCACCACCGCCGAGCAGCGGTTCGAAATCGCCGCGCGCATCGTGGGGGAAGCCGAGCGACACGGCATCCCGCGCTCGCGCCTCCTCATCGACTGCCTCGCCATGACCGTCTCGACCGATCAGCGTCAAGCGCTCGAGACGCTCCGTGCCATCTCGATGGTCAAGGAACGCCTGGGGGTCAAGTGCACGCTCGGCGTGTCGAACGTCAGCTTTGGACTGCCGCAGCGGCCCCTGCTCAACGGCGCGTTCCTCGCCGCCGCCCTCGGAGCCGGACTGGACACCCCGATCCTCAACCCCGGCTCGGATCGCTACATGGACGCCGTGCGCACCTTCCGCGTCCTCAATGGCGAGGATGCCGGCGCACGCGATTACATCGAGCGCTACGCGGGATGGCGCGATCCATACGCGAAGTCCGACGACAAGGCCATCCGTTTGCCGGACGCTACCGCCTCCACACGCGTCGATGGGAATGCGCCGAGCGCGCCTTCCCCGAACTCCGAGCGGTCAATCGGCCATTTCGTGCTCACCGGGCGCAAACGCGAGACGGCCGAGCTCACACGCGAACTGCTGAACACCCTCCCCCCGCTCGACCTCATCGATGCTCACCTTATCCCCGCCCTTGACGAAGTTGGGACGCGCTTCGATCGAGGAGAGCTGTTCTTGCCGCAGCTCATGGCCTCGGCGGAAGCGGCGCGTGCGGGCTTTGACATCATACGGGAGCAGATGCCCGCCAGTAAGGAGCTCGACAAGGGAACGATCTGCGTGGCCACCGTTGAGGGCGATATCCATGACATCGGCAAGAACATCGTCAAAATGCTGCTCGACAACTACGGATACACGGTGATCGACCTCGGACGCGACGTAAAGCCGCAGGCCGTGCTCGATGCGGTGCGCGAACACGGCATTAAACTCGTGGGCCTGTCCGCACTGATGACCACGACCGTCCCCAATATGGCGAAAACCATCGACCTGTTGCACCGCGAGGCCCCAGGAACGCTCGTCATGGTGGGCGGAGCCGTGCTCACGCCCGAATATGCAGAGCAGATCGGCGCCGATTTCTATGCCAAAGACGCCGCGGAGTCCGCACGCATCGCCGCAAAAGTCTTCGGCTAACGCAATCCAGCTTGGAAGTTGAGGTTTTTCGTATCGTTTTCCGGTTTTGCCAAGTAGAGCTCGGTTTTTCCCAACAAACACGCAGGTACATGTTGGGGATTTGGGGCTGCTACTTGACAAAACCCGAAATGAATACGAAAAACCTCAACATCTTTGTCGAATCAACGCCGCAATCGACCTAAGCGGACAAAAGCGCGGACGGGCCGGTCCTAAGACCCCGTCCGCGCTTGACTTCACCTGCGCATCAACCGAGATTACCTCGACGCTTCGCTAGTTCTTGAGCGAATTCATGGGTGCCGGGAAACGGCCGCCGCGATGGGCGAACACCGTGCCGGCATGGCTGTTGACCGGCATGATGGGAGCCCGACCGAACAGGCCGCCGTAATCGACCGACTCGCCGACGCCCTTTCCGATAGCGGGGATGATGCGGACGGCGGTGGTCTTGTTGTTGATGACGCCGATGGCCATCTCGTCAGCGATGATGCCCGCGATGGTCTCGACATCGGTGTCGCCAGGAACGGCGATCATATCGAGGCCCACAGAGCACACGCAAGTCATGGCCTCGAGCTTCTCGAGGGAGAGCGCACCAGCCTCCGCTGCCTCGATCATGCCGGCGTCCTCGGAGACGGGGATGAAGGCACCAGACAGGCCACCCACCGAGGAGCTCGCCATAACGCCGCCTTTCTTAACGCAGTCGTTGAGCAGTGCGAGTGCCGCCGTGGTGCCGGGGCCTCCGCACTGGCCGACACCAATGATCTCGAGGATGCGGGCAACAGAGTCGCCGATGGCGGGTGTGGGGGCAAGCGAGAGGTCGACGATGCCCTTGTCGACGCCCAGACGGCGAGCGGCCTCGCGGCTCATGAGCTCGCCAGCGCGCGTAATCTTAAAGGCGGTCTGCTTGATGCGCTCCGCGACCTGCATCATATCGGCGTCCTCGGGCAGCTCCTCAAGGGCGGCTGCCATGACGCCGGGGCCGGATACGCCCACGTTGATGACGGCGTCAGCTTCGCCGGAACCATGCACGGCACCCGCCATAAAGGGCGAGTCCTCGACCATATTGGCAAAGCAGACGAACTTGGACGCGCCCACGCACTCGCGATCGGCGGTGAGCTTGGCGGCATCGATGATCGTCTGGGCCGCCATGAGCACCGCATCCATATTGATGCCAGCGCGCAGGGTGGCAACGTTCACGCTGGAGCACACGCGGCTCGTCTCAGCAAGCGCACGCGGAATGCAGCTGATGAGACGGCGATCGGCGTTTCCGATGCCCTTGTGGACGAGCGCCGAATAACCGCCGAGGTAATCGATGCCAAGGGATTCGGCGGCGCGGTCGAGGGCATACGCGAGGGGCACAAGATCTTCATCGGGGCACGCCGACGCGATCTGGGCGACCGGGGTCACCGAAACGCGCTTGTTCACGATGGGGATACCGTACTCACGCTCAAGGCTCTCTGCCGTTTCGACAAGATGCTCCGCCGTGCGGGTAACGTGGTCGTACACCTTGGTGCACATGCGATCCAGATTCTCGTCGGCGCAGCCCATGAGCGATATGCCCATGGTGATCGTGCGAATGTCCAAATTGTGCTCTGAGACCATACCGCGTGTCTCGGCGATCTCCTGGGGCGTAATGGACATGGCGGTCTCCTTTGCGGATCGTACGTTCATGTTTTGCGTTCTCTCTATTTTAGCGCGCGCGCTTTCCCACCTGCGCACCGGAACAAGTGGAAACACAAGAAGCAACGAGATTGCCGCGCGCCAAAATCAAAACCGCACACGCGGACCATGTAGTCGGGTATTCTCGCTCGCCTCGAAATCGTATTTTAAATGCTCACCCACGTGGTCTTCATATGCAAACAGCTTGTCGGACGAGGCTGGGTGCGGTATCGTTGACCTGCAAAAACCGCTCCCGCAGAAAGCGAGTAGATACATGGCACTCACCGGCAAGCAGGTCCGTCAGCTTCGCGCCCTCGCCCATCACCTCAACCCCGTCGTCCTCATCGGTAAAGCCGACGTAACCGACGCGATCGCCAAGCAGGCCGAAGAGGCCCTCGAGGCGCACGAGCTCATCAAGTGCGCCGTCCAAGATGGCAGCCTACTCTCCTGCCGCGAGGCGGCCGACCAACTCGCCGAGCGCACGGGCTCCGAAGTCGTCCAGGTGATCGGTCATCGCTTTGCCCTGTACCGCGTCAGCAGCCGCAAGGACATCGAGCACATCACACTCGATTAATTACTCGATTACCTGCTCGATCAACTCAAGGGGCGGCCAGCGGGTCGCCCCTTTTTGCACGAGTTCGCTCTGCAGTGGACCCTGGTGACGCTAAGCCAAGAGTTCCACCTCTCTATCACCGTGAATTATCGCCTCGTACGCCATTTGCGTTTCCCTCTCGGGCAGGGAGTGCAGCTCCTGTTCCAGCACATGTACGTGGCTGTTGTACAGTTCGACCACCTCGCGACGACGCCCGCCCTTGTCGTATATGTGCATCGCGGCACGGATGACGTCCTCCCGCAGCGGGGCTTGGCGCAAAGCAGCATCGATAAGCCATGAGGCGACAGGCAGATCATCCAGCTCCAGTGCCACATGCGCGCCGCGCATCATGCAGTCCACGAACTTGGTTTGGTACAGGCGCCGCTGCCGCACATAGAATGAGGTATCTCCAAAGTTCGGGACGTACAAGGGGCCGGTATAAAGCTCATCCAGCCGCAAACACGCCTCGATGAGCTGCCTGCCCGTCGTCCTCGCGCGGCCGAGAAGAATGTCCCTGGCAAGAGCATCGAAACGCATCGTATCCGAAACCACATACTCCGTGTTGATGGCAACCCCCTCGCCTTGCGTCAGCACATATTGGGGGCCATCGTCACTTTGGCCAAAAGCCGACCGCAACGACGAAAGGCCGGCGTACAGCGTCTCACGCGCATGAAGATAGTCTTTGTCGGGCCACACCTCCTCTCCGATCTCCTTGCGCCCCACAAAGGCCCCCGCAGCCAAGACGAGGCGGGCGGCAATGATGCACGCCCTCCTGCGTCGCCAGATTGCGTCGGTCGCCACATGGCCACCGCGCTCAACTTGGAATCCCCCAAAGAGCCTCACATTCACCTGGCCCAACAGCAGATCCGCATCGTCTGAGCCCTCCCAAGGCGCTTCGCCTTCCCGCGGCGCGGGCTCCGAATCCATTCCGGCGGCCATCGCATAATCGCCGGGGAGCACCCGGGTGATCAGCCCCACCTTATCGCCCAGCACGGCGACCGCCTGACGGGCGAACGCGGTGAAGCCCTTGGTGAGCAGCATCTTCTTGTTCAGCGAGCACCATGCGCTGAGCTCCGACGATCTATGGGCCGCAGCGAGTCTCAACGCAGCCGTCCAAGCCTCGGCCGGTGTCTGCGCCGGTTCTGCAAGATCAAGCAGGTCCGCTTCGCCATCAAGTGCCATACGGGGCGTGTCGGCGAGATGCGCACAGCATTCGAGCATGCGAGCCCATGCCATCACCACGCGCTGGTCCTCAGTTGCCAATTTGAGCACCTGATGTGCGCGAAACAGGGCGTTGGAGCATTGCCCGAGAACAAGGGCCTGCCAACCCTCTCCCACCAGGCAGAACAATTGCGTCGCAAGATCCGAGGTGCGAACGGACAGCGTGCCGGCATCGACGAACGCGCGCTCATCGGCAATGGGAAGACCGGAGAATAATCTGCACGTCGCGGCGACCATGCGAATATGCGTGGCCATGGGCGCTACCTTGCGCTCCAAAAGCCTCGTCGCCATCCTTTGCATGCTCGCATCCATCGCTCGGACATCACCCATATCCCCACACATCGCATCGACGAGTGCGCGATCACACGCAAGCAGCACCCGAGGAATGGACACTCCTTCGCCGGACAGCTCAGTAAAGCCCTGTATGTGACTTTCGAGCGTGACGTCCCCAGATCCACCGATGAGCTCCGCATATATCCTGGCATGAAGCTCTAGATCTTGGGATGCGACGGTCGCATGCCCCTGCGTGAACGCGGCGTCGATCTCGGGCAGGCCAATGCCCCTACAATCCGGCCACATGTTGCACAAGGCACGTGCTTGCGCCCATGACTCCGGCGCAACCTCCCCTTTGATCTCGTTCCTCCTGCGCCTGAGCTCACTGCCCAATGCACGGGCGAGACGAAATTCCCCGCTCATCAATGCCGAGAGATACAGCGCCAGCACGCCTCCCACTGGCGTCGACGCCGCGGAGACATCCCCCATCGACTCCATCATGTCGCGCACGAACGCCACATTGCCGCTCAACGCAAACGAAGTCGGGTGCTCCGTCAGGACCCCCAGTGCATCCTCGGTATGTTCGAGCATGCCCGCGATGCACGCGGCACGGTCGACGTTGTCCGCCGCCATGAGGATCTTGATGGCACGCACCGCGAAAAGCGGGCGTGCGCGCGTCATCTGACGACACAGCTCGCCCATTGCCTTGCTTCCCTGCACCAGACAGCGATACGTCCCCTGCTCAACATCCACTCCGAACAACGGGTATTCGCGCGCGATGCGCGACCAGCTCTGCACGCGCACACGCATACCGATGCGCTCGAAGTCGCGGAGCGATCCCGCGCCCGTCAATACGAGCAGGCAGGCCGTTCGGTACAGGGAATCCCTTCCGCGACGCAACTCCTCGAGCGCGCCCTGGTACAACGCCGCGGCTGCGCGAGAAAACGCCTCCAAGCTCAGCTGCCGACCGTCGACAATGCCGAGCATCGCGACGAGCGCGGGTATCCCCTGGGTCAAATCGTACACGTCGAGCTCACCGGAGATTCCGAGCATCCGCGTCCAATCCGAGTATTCGCGCGGACGGACCACGAGGGCCTGAGGCGTGATCTTGTAGGCATCGCCCATACCGTTCGCGAATGCGCGATTGCCGGGAAGGCATGCCAGCAAGAATTCGAAGCCCCTCCGATGAAGTGAGCGCATCCTTCCCGCAATTCCTTCGAGTGCCGCGCCATGGAGCGTTGGAAGGTTGTCGATTGCAACCAGCGGGCGCATGCGGGCATCAAGATGCATCTCCAACTCTCCCAGCAGCCCATACAGCTCCTCGCCATCCATCCCCGCCGCATCGATCATGCGTGCGACGCCGCGACTGGAGTCCCGTTGGACCTCCGCCACGCGCTGGCAAAGCAGGGTCGTCTTTCCAAACCCGTCGGGCGCTATCACAATGGTCGCACTGACCTCGTTCGCGCGCAGCTTAATGTCCCTCAAGATGCGAGCACGATGGACGGCTCTCCTCAGCGTTGGAACTGACACCCCCTCTTGGGCTCCACCCGTCTCACCCTCCGGTGCCTTCTGCTCGGTTTCGACCAAATCGCACGTCTTTACCTGTGCCATATCCGCTCTCCTTTTTCCGATACCGCTCGTCTACAACGGTACGAAACGTCGATGGCACAACGTCAGGTACATGTCTGATCGCTTGGCATTGCGTCAGATGCGTGTCAGGTTTTCCGCAATTCCAGGCCAACCTCCCGTTCTGCATGAATTGTGGCTATATTTCTATCTTTGCGCATACTTTCTGCATTTCATATCGCTGTAGGCGCACTTTACGTACCCCCTATTCATTTTCGAAGATACCTACAATTCCGTCAGTGTTGAAAGAAGGCGGACAGACGGCAGATTTTTGTCGGGCCGCCGTAAGGTTGGAGCATCTCGGCGTATCCCTCATGTGGATAACTCCGCATGCAGCAAAGCCCGCATCGCCATGAACGGCAGCAGCTCGCTGCACGATGACAAGAAGGGACGCCCCTCGCCGCACTTCTGTAATCCCTATGCGAAAGGCCGAAACGTAAAGCGCAGTTTACGTTTCACTTTTTTGCGCGGGCATGCTCGTAGCATGAATGAGAGCTCGCAACATACCCTGGGCAGGAACATCTGCGCCATTCGCAAAGATCTCGGCCTGTCAAAGGTCGATTTCAGCTTGCAGCTCGGCATCAGCCGGGTCACGCTCGACCTTATCGAACAGGGACGCGACAACCTCAAGCTCTCGACACTCGACCGACTCGCCTGCGCCCTCGGCAAAGAACCCTGGGAGTTGCTCCGGTAGCGAGGCTCTGTTGCGGCAAAGCCGCTTTGACGCCGATGGGGGCAGTCGTCTACAGGCGTTCCTCCAACACACCTGTGCGATACGCCTCAAGCAGGGCGCGCAGGTCGGCGATCTGTTCGCGAATTTGCACGCCGGTATCGGTGTCGCTCACCATACGACGACGTTCGGCGACATCGAACCGATCGGTCTCGCTCACGATATCGGCGTTACGCGCGAGCACCGCCTCAACGCTCTCGAATGCCTGATGCGCCTTGAGGCGACACCCGCGCGAGCTCGAGATCAGGGTGTACCCCGCAATCCCCGTTTTAGGATGGTATGCGCTGCAAAACCCTCCATCGATCACCAAGAGGCGTCCGTGCGCGCGGATGGGCTGCTCGCCCTCGGAGGTGTGCACGGGCGTATGCCCATTTATGATGTGTCCCGTTCCGGGTATCAAGCCGAACTCCGCCATGATGGCGTCACAGGCGCCCTCGTCGCGCGTCAGCTCAAAATACGGATCCATGGGTTCTTGCCAGCAGGAAGGGTCATCGATATACGTGCGCTCGAACGTCTTGACCAGGCGCCCGCTCGCAGGGGATTTCATGCCAATCCACAGGTACCACATCCAATCCAGGGCATCTTGGTCGTGCGTACGCCAAGCGCGACGGGCAATCTCATCGCAGAAGTCCAGGTAGTCACGACCGCTCCGCCACGTGCCCAGGCAGTTCATGCTCGAAAACGTTCCATCCTCGTTCATGGGAACGCACCCGTGGAAGAGCAGGTTGCGATTATGCGCCAGATACATGGATCCGTGGCTGTACAAGATGTTGACGTGGCGATGCAGGTGATCCGCGGTGGTGAACTCCGCCACCAGGCGGTCTACAATGTGCTGCTCGTCCTCGCTCAACTCATAGGGGCGCTCTGGGTCGAACGTGGGGAAATCGCACGTCGCGAGCGCGTAATCCCGACCATCCGCCAGTCGGACCGTACCCGCCTCCAAATCAATGCGCTCCAACAGCAACCGATCGTGCATGTCAAAGCAGGCATGACGCATGATGATCTGGCCTTCGAGCTTGAAAAGCAGGACGTTCACGGCCTTCATGAGTGGCGTGAGCGTCGTCGCCAATCCCGACACGCCCTCGGGAACCGGACGGTACGTACGCTCCGCGAACGCGACGAGCTCGCGCAGGGAGATGCCGTAATCGTTCTCGAGAATCTCGTAGTTCCCATAGCGCAGGTTATTCCTCAGCACCGTGACGATGCAGGCGGGCTGGCCCGCTGCGGCACCCATCCATAGCAGGTCGTGGTTACCCCATTGGATGTCGAAGGAGTGGTAGCTCGAAAGCCGGTCCATGATCTTCGAGGCCCCGCCGCCGCGGTCAAAGATGTCGCCCACCAGATGCAGATGATCGATAACCAGGCGCTTGACCAGGTCGGAAAGCGAGCAGATAAAGTCCTCACCCGCATCGGTCTCGAAGATCGAATCGATGATGCGCTCGTGATAGCGGACGCGGTAGTTGTTCTCGTCCGGGTGCGTGTGCAGCAGTTCGTCGATAATGTAGGCGTAATCGTGGGGAATCGCCTTGCGCACCTTGGATCGCGTGTACCGGCTGGAAAGCGAGCGCGTCACCACCAGCAGGCGGTCGAGGGTGGTCTTGTACCAGCTCGGCGAATCGAGGTGCATGCGATGCGCAAGCTCGAGCTTCTCGTGCGGATAGTAAATGAGCGTGCAGAGGTCCGCCTTCTCCTCCTCGGCGAGCGTGTCGCCGAAGATGTCGTCAACGTGCTCCCGTACCACGCCCGAGCAGTTGTTCAGGATGTGCAGGAACGCCTCGTACTCGCCGTGCAGGTCGCTCATGAAATGCTCGGTGCCCTTGGGCAGGTTGAGGATTGCCTGCAGGTTGATGATCTCAGTGAAGACGGACTGCTGCGTGGGGAATTGCTGGGAAAGAAGACGCAAGTACTTGAGGGATTGGTCGGTCCGACCGAACGAATTCACGGTTATTCCTTCCCGCTGGCTGGCAGAGCGTTCACGCCCAGCTTAGCACGGGACGCCGCGGATTCACGATTTGTCGACGTTGCGAGCGAGCTTCTCGGCCACGCGGTCCACGCCCTCGCAGGCGGGGCAAGCCGCGTGCCCAGACGAGGAGCAGCTGGAGCATGACCCGCTGCACGATCCCGCGCTCGCGCAATCAGCGCACGTCCCCTTTTTGCGAATACGACGCACGACCGCGATGAACGCCACCGCGACCAACGTGAGAATCACAAAGTCGATAGCCGACATACAACTCCTTTTTCTAAAGACAAACCCATCATGCCCGAAATCGGACGTTTTTGTAACGAAATCCGAAGGCTCCTACGTACAGGCCCATTTTGCGCACTTGCCAACTGGGGTTTTGTTGGCAAAAACAGGGGTCTACTCGAGCTGTCAAAAAACTCGTTACAAAAACGCCGTATTTGCGGCAAGCGGATGCCCGAGCATGCAAGCATGTCCGTCGAGCACCGCGTCGAAACGAGCCGCGAGCCCGCACAGGCAGCCGGATTGCATCCCAACCATCACGGTGGATAGCTGCACATTCGACCCAGCTGCCAAAAAGGGGCTAAGCCTTTGTGGCGCAGGCGCATCCTATGCCCGCGTCATCCCACGCATACGAGGGCATGGGGCGCACGAGCTGGAACACAATCGCCACAGCGAATGCGACGGCGACGATGGTCCACACGCCGACCACGCCGGTCGCCGCTAGGTAGAACTGGTTGATCATGAGGCCGACCACCCAGGCGAAGCCGCACTCATACCCGAGTGCGATGGCGGTCCACTTTGCGGAGTTCATCTGGGCACGGATGGTACCCATGGCGGCAAAGCACGGAGCGCACAGCAGGTTGAACGCGCCGAACGCGGCAATGGCGCCCGCGCTGGGGAAGAGCGCCGCGAACGCGGACCACAGGCTCGGGTCGGTCTCGGTGGCGTCGGTCAGGTGCAGCAGCGACGCGGCGGTGGCCATGACGTTCTCCTTGGCAACGAGACCCGTGACGGACATTGCCGTGGCCTGCCAGGTATCGAAGCCGAGCGGGGCGAAGATCCAGCTCACCGCACCCGCAACCATGGCGAACAGTGAGTGGTCCGTGAACTCCTCGGGGATTCCCGCCATGGCGGGCAGGTAGCCGAAGGCGCCGTCGAACAAGCCGAAGTTGGACAGGAACCACACCACGATGGTGGAGGCGAAGATGATCGTGAAGGCCTTCTTGACGTAGGCGCTCACGCGCTCCCACACATGCAAAGCCCAGCTGCGCGCACTCGGCATGTGGTAGCTCGGCAGCTCCATGACGAAGGGCGTGGGACGACCGGCGAACAGACGCGTCTTCTTGAGCATGATGCCGGAGACGATGACCGCTACAACACCGAGGAAGTAGAAGAGCGGCGCGATCCACGTGGACTCGGCGTCGCCGATGAGCGCGCCCATGACGAGCGCAATCACGGGCAGCTTGGCGCCGCACGGGATGAACGTCGTGGTCATGACCGTCATGCGGCGGTCCTTCTCGTTCTCGATCGTCTTGGTGGCGAGCACGCCGGGCACGCCGCAGCCGGTGGACACCAGCATGGGGATGAACGACTTACCCGAGAGGCCGAAACGGCGGAACACGCGGTCCATCACGAACGCGACGCGAGCCATGTAGCCGCAGTCCTCGAGGAAGGACAGGAGCACGAACAGGACGAACATCTGCGGGATGAAGCCGAGCACGGCGCCCACGCCGGCCACGATGCCGTCGCAAACCAGGGAGATGACCATGTCGGATGCGCCGGCGGCCGTGAGCCAGCCCTCGAACAGGGCGGGCACGCTCGGCATAGCGGCACCGAGCAGCTCCCAACCATCGCCGAAGAGGCTGTCGTTCACCCAGTCGGTCATGGCGGTGCCGAACGTGGAAATTGCCAGGTAATACACGCCGAACATGATCAGGGCGAAGATGGGCAGGCCGAGCCAGCGATTCGTGACGATGCGGTCGATCTTCTCCGAAGTACTCATGCGTGCCGGCGCGCGATGCAGGCACGCATCCACGATATGCGCGATCACGGCGTAGCGCTCGCCGGTGATGATGGACTCGGCGTCATCGTCGCAGTCACGCTCGCACGCGGCCACAAGCTCCTCGATCCGCTTGACGGACGCCTGCGGCAGGGAGAGCTCCGCCAAGATCTCGGCGTCGCGCTCGAACAACTTGACCGCGTAGTAGCGGCGCTTGCCAACCTCGACCGACGCGGGAATCTGCGCCTCAATCCGCTCGAGAACGCCCTCGATCGCGGCGTCGAAGGCATGTCGGCATGCGGTGGCCTCCGACGTCCCGCATCTCGCCGTGACGGCCTTGCGGGCGGCGGCGATGAGCTCGTCCACCCCCCTGTTCTTGAGTGCGGAGATCATGACGACCGGGCAACCCAGGCTCTTCTCGAGGGCGGAGACATCGATCCGGTCACCGCTCTTCTCCACGAGGTCAGCCATATTGAGGGCCACGACCACGGGAAGCCCCGTCTCGATGACCTGGAGCGCGAGATACAGGTTTCGTTCAAGGTTCGTCGCGTCAATCACCTGGATGACCGCGTCGGGCTCGCCGCTCATAAGGTAATCGCGGCTCACACGCTCCTCAGGGCTATACGGGGACAGCGAGTAGATGCCGGGGAGGTCGGTGATGATCACACCCTTGTCGCGGGACAGGGGTGCTTCCTTCTTCTCAACCGTGACACCCGGCCAGTTGCCCACGTACCCGTTGGCACCGGTGATGAGGTTGAACAGAGTGGTCTTGCCGCAGTTGGGGTTGCCGGCAAGCGCGATATGCAGTGTTGGATTCGCCATGCGATCCTTCTTCTCTCTTGGCTTTGAAACGTATTCGTTGCTGAGTTCGCCCAGGTGAGGACGGGAGCGATTTCACGAGATGCTGATCGGTTGCGACTCAATGCACCTTTTGGAAATGTCCCCGTTTCCCTCTCACTTGTTAGATATGGCTAACTCTACCGATATGACAATGCGCGTCCGGCGCATCAGACGACCTCGACGATCGCGGCCTCCTCTTTGCGGATGGACAGCTCGTAGCCGCGCACGGTGATCTCCACCGGATCGCCCAGCGGAGCGACCTTCACGACCTTGAACGGCGTGCCCTTGATGAGCCCCAGGTCCATAAGGTGACGGCGAAGGGCACCGTCGCCGTGGAGCTTAACCACTGTGGCACTATCCCCCACCTCTACTTCTGCCAGCGTTTTCATACTTCCCCCTTTCTGCAGATCTTGAACATCCCGGGCGTAGACGGTCTCGTCATACCGATCGAACGCACAGAGGTCTCGGGCGTACCGATGAGCACAGACGCACCGGTGTGCCCGATTCCGTTGCACGATGCAAGCCTCACACGCGCGGCTAGGCCGCCATGATGTGCTGCGCAACCTTGGCGTCAATGCCAAACCGCGCCCCCTTAACGAGGACGATAATGTTCGACCCCGACGATGAGACGACATGCACCTCGGCTCCATCGACGAAGCCGATCTCCTGCAGGTGGCGCTTCATGTCCTCGTTGCCGCGAACCCGGCATACAGTGACCGTCTCACCAGCTCGTACCAGCGACAACGGCAAAGTCTGACCAATCTTCTGCATGACGAAGCACCTCCATTGGAATGTTCACCTAATTAAACTAACACAACGGAAGCACATTGGCACTAGAAAGTTTGCCATCTGTTACATTTTTGAAATACCTCACTCTTTTGAGGCGTTCAACTGCTCATGCGTCACTTCACACCAGTGCTGCAGGTTGCATCGGAATAACACGCAATCACTTCTCGCGGGCGTTGACGGGCACGGCACAACGGACCCACATGCCACTTCTCGCCAGAAGTTGAGGTTTTTCGTATTACTTTTGCGAATTGGCAAGTACACCCTCATTTGAGTCGATAAAACCGCAGGTCGCGTTGGGACATAATCGATCGCTACTCAGAAGTATGCAAAAACAGTACGAAAAACCTCAACATCATGTGCCAAGCGTGAACAAAAGAGAGGAAAGGAGGGGGCTATCGACCGAGCAGTCCCATAATCCGGCGCTTATGGACGAGAAACGCCTCGCTCACGGCGAACTCGGCGCGGGCGGAACGGGGACAAGCGATGAGCTCCTCCCCCACGATGGTGGTGGGCACTCCCGCCTGGGGGTTTCCGCGCATCACGTAAATGTGATCTGCCAGCATGATCGCCTCATCGATGTCGTGCGTCACGATAAGAGAAGTCGTGCCCATGCGCTCGGCGACGTCGAGGAACCACGTGTGCATGTCCGCCTTCGTGAAGGCGTCAAGTGCCGAGAACGGCTCGTCGAGCAGCATGAAATCGCGTGAATACTGGTAGGCGCGTAGCAGGGCGGCACGCTGGCGCATCCCGCCCGAGAGCTCACTGGGCCAGCGCATCTGCGTACCTTCAAGCCCAAACGTCTCAAAGAGTCCCGCGACCTGGACACGTGCCTCATCGCGAGGGACACCACGCAGCACCAACGGCAGCGAAACGTTGTCGATAATGCGCTTGTGCTGCAGAAGTAGGTCTTTCTGCAGCATATAGGATAGGTGCCCTGGGCTCCCCGTGATGTCCTCGCCATCGAGCAAGACCCGCCCCGATTGTGGAGTAGAAAGCCCTGCCACCACGTTGAACAGCGTAGTCTTGCCACACCCGGAAGGGCCGAGTAAGCAGGCGATCTGCCCAGATTCGACCGTCATCGAGATGCCCTCAAGGATATCGACACCGTCGAAACCCTTTGACACCCCCTGTATTTCCAAGTGCGCCACTTGAAATTCACTCCCTCTGAGCAAAGCGCGGCTTTAGGGGGCAGTTTTTCGCTGTTTTTCGAGTATCCCGCATCGTTTGCAGAAGAAACCGCAGGTAACGAATACCAGTAAACCTTCCCCAAAAGCCGCTCTTTGATCTCATGCCCTATCGAAATGCAAGCATCCGCCGATACCGCCGCGCTACGACAAGAACTGGTCTGTCATGCCGGCACCAGGCTCAATCGCATCGGCGAAGCCCTGGTCGCCCACCCACTCGAAGAACGCATCCCAGCGGTCCTGGTCAATCACGCCCCAAGCCTCTGCATCGGCCTGATACTGCTCGGCCAGGTACGTCTGGCTCGCAACGACCAACTCCTTCTCAAGCTCCGGAGCAGCCTTCAGCAGGATCTCGGCCGCACCCTCGGGATCGGCGATGCAATCCTCGTACCCACGGCGCGTCGCATCGACAAAGGCCTGCACCATGTCCGCGTCCTGCTTGATGACATCATCGTTGGCAATGATCACCGGCGTGTAGTAATCGAAGACCGAGTCGATGTCGGCGAAGGCGAAGTAGTTGGTATCGAGGCCCGCGAGCTTGCACTTCTCGCCCGCCCAGGCCCAATAAATCCAAATCGAGTCAACCTGATCGGTGGAAAGCGCGGTGACCTCGTCGGTCACCGTGGAGGGAATCATCTCGACCTGGCTGAAATCTCCGCCGTCCGTCTCGACGCAGCGCTCGATCACGCCCTGCTCGATGGGCATCTCCCACGTGGCATACGTGTGACCTGCCATCTTGGCGGGGCTCGTGATGCCCTTGTCCTTCATGCTGATGATGCCCGAGGTGTTGTGCTGGATGATCGCAGCGATGGCCGTCACCGGCAGCTTGTCATCGCCGGAAACGTAGGCTGCCATGGTGTCCTGGAAGCTCACACCAAACTCGGCGTCGCCTGCGGCCACGAGCGCATCGGCACCGTTCTCGGGGGCCTGCACGATCTCGACCTCGAGGCCCGCCTCTTTGTAGTAGCCGCGCTCCGCGGCAACGTACACGCCCGTGTGGTTCGTGTTGGGCGTCCAGTCCAGGGCAAAGGTCACCTTGCGAAGGCCGGAGCCCTCTCCCGACGAGGAACCGGATCCTTGGGAGCTACCACCGCCGCAGCCCGCAAGCGCCAAAACGCCGGCAGTGCCTAGAACCGCGGCACCGGCGCCCAACGCCGCCCTGCGTGAAACAATCAGGCTGTTTTCATCTGTAAACATGGAAAACCTCTTTCTAAAAAATCATTGCGATATGGTGTCGATCAGCAAATGGGCAGGAATGACGAAAAATCGCTTCAAAACGAGGGGTATTTTCGACATTCCTACCCCTCTCGTCCACGACGGCAGGCACACCACGGCGACGGGTCCCTTACGGCTCACGCGACAGGCGCTCCCAGGGCATGAGCGCGCGGCGAAGCGCATCCACTACCCACATGAGCACCAAGCTCAGACCGGAAATCAAAAAGATCACCGCGAACATCTTGTCGAACGAATACGCCTTGCGCACCCGCGTCATGTACACGCCCAGACCCGAAAAACCGCCGAGCCACTCGGCAATCACGGCGCCCACGATGGCATACGCCGCCGAGATCTTGAGGCCGCTAAAGAGCTGCGGCAGGGCGGCGGGCAGCTTGACGTGGTGCAGGATCTGCAGGCGCGAGGCGCCCATGGCACGCATGAGGTCGATCTCGTCCGGGTCGACGGAGCGCAACCCCTCCAGCAATCCCACCGTGATGGGAAAGAACGTGGCGACCACGATGAGCACCACCTTGGGCAACATCCCGTAGCCAAACCACAGTACCAACAGCGGTGCGATGGCGACGGTCGGGATGGTCTGAGTGAGCACCACAATGGGGTAGAACGCGCGGTACAGCAGATCGAAGCGATCCATCGCAAGCGCGGCGACAAAGCCGAGCGCGACGCCGGTGGCCAAGCCCATGCCCGCCTCGGCAAGCGAGGTCGCGGCGTGACCCGCGAGCAAGGGCCAGTCATCTACGAGCGCCCGCACCACGCGCACCGGACTCGGCAGCATGAACGGAGGCACCAGGCCTGTCGAGCATGCGAGCTGCCACAGCCCAAGCAGCGCAACGATGGTCAACGGTGCCACAAGCTTCGTGAGCATCGCAGACCGCGTCCGGGACCCCGCCTTGCATTCCAGATGCGCACCATCAGCGACATGAACCTTGTTCATATCCGCACTTCGTGTCGCCGGTGATGCGGAGCCATCGCGAACGTCGGTACCCCCGCACGCCTTGGTGCTCGATGTGCCCGCGTCCTTACGCATCGTTCTCGTGGTACTTGGAAATCTTCTCCTCGGTGGTGAGGACGCCCTCCTCGGGTGCGAAGAAAATCTTGACGTAGGTGGCGACCTCGGGCGCGCCCGCCTCGACGCAGATGCGGTTCACGCCCGCGACGACCTCCATGCACAGGTCGTAGTCGCCCTGAATGGTGGTCTCAAAGGGTCCCACATATGCGTCGGGGAACTTGGTCTGAATGTAGGCGATTGCCTCGTCGACGATGCGACACACCTCGTCGTTGCCGCCCACGCGCTGGGGCAGGACCTGGATCGCGACGCTTGCCTCCATAGGCCTTCCTTTCCGGGGTCACAAAAAAGCGGGCCCCTCATCTCCGTAGGGGCCCGCTCGCATCTGTTCACTCGGAGCAAGGCTGCTCAATCCCTACGCCGGCATTACCCGGATCAGGTTGTGGGTCGAAGCGGTGCGGGAAAGACGACGACGCTGCATATCGCCGATGGACGCGCGGCACCCCGCGATTGACGGGCGAGCGCATCCGCTCCCACGGGCTTCCTCTCAGCCGGCCTCCGCCAGCTCCCCGTTGGTACACAGGTGAGTATAGGACAACAAGGCGCTGAGGGACAGCCAGGACGCGCAATTGAAGACCGCCCTCGCTCGCATATCTCGCCGGCTCGTGCCGAGAGTGGCCTTCAGCTACGAAATCGAGACGATTTCGCGACCGAAGGCCGCATTCGATTGAAGACAGGAAAGACCTCGGAAACCCGGGAGCCCTTTCGGGCAGAAATGGCGACGATGCGCCGCGGCGTGATGAAAACGCTATAGATGCGAGGTGATGATCGTCATGTCGCCCGTGAGCACCAGCTCATCGCAGGCGGAAAGTGCCAGCAGGTGACTACCCTTGACGACTGGCTCGCCATTGATCGAGCCGTCGCCCTCGATGACGCTCACGCAGGTGAAGGGGAAGGGCGTCGCGAACTTCAGCTCACCGTCGACGCGCAGGCGCTCTACGGTGTAGCAGTCGTTGGACACGAGCACCGTTACGCCGTCGACCTCGGGCGCGGTGATCTCGCCGGACTCGGGCGCCTCCATGGCGTAGTCGATGACGTCGAGGGACTGCTCGAGGTGCAGAGGACGCAGTTTGCCGTCGTCGCCAGGGCGATCGTAGTCGTACACGCGGTAGGTCACGTCGCTCGACTGCTGCGTCTCGAGGATCACCGTGCCGCCCTTGATGGCGTGCACGCAACCGGGGTCGATCTGGAAGAAGTCGCCGGCGTGGATCGGAATCACGTTGAGCAGCTCATCCCAGCGGCCCTCTTCGACCATCTGGGCGAACTCCTCGCGCGAGCGCGCGTTCTGACCGACGACGATGGTGCCGCCTTCGTCGGCGGACAGGACGTACCAGCACTCCTTCTTGCCGAGGCTGCCATTCTCGTGCTCGCCGGCGTACGCGTCGTCGGGATGCACCTGGATGGACAGGTCGGCGGCGGCGTCGATGATCTTCACGAGCAGCGGAAACACGTCGCCCTCGCAGTTGCCGAACAGCTCGCGGTGGTTGGCCCACAGCCAGGAGAGGGTCTTGCCGGCGGACTCGCCCGTGGCGATGACGTCATCGCCGTTGGGATGCGCGGAGATGGCCCAGCACTCGCCCACGGGGCCATCCGGGATGTCATACCCAAAATCGCTCGCCATGCGGCGTCCGCCCCAGATCTTGCCCTTGAAATCGGGCACGAGCTTGATGATCGAATCCATCGCCTACATCCTCTCCTGCGAATCGACATTCGGATCGAAGGCACGCACGCCCGATCCGACCTCTATTGTACTCACGCCCCACTACGTACGCTGAGAGAATCGACGGCACAGCGCCGCGGGGCCTCCGCACGCACCCCCCCAGCGTCACAGGATGGCGGAATCGCGCGAAGCGATGGGGCGCACGCGGCCGATAGGGTCCCGTAGGCCAGGCACCCCCATCATGATGAACCCACGCTTCTCTCGCGTACGTTTTATGTATACCTATTCGGTAGGTATTGATTGATGCCCTGCGGGAACCATGTGAATACGGGCGCGCGAAGGCGCCCACCATCCGAAAGGAGCTCGCATGCCCCGTATCCTCATGATCGTCGGTTCGCTGCGCAAGCAGTCGTTTAACCATCAACTCGCACGTGAGATCGAACGCATTATCGGCGATCGCGCCGAGGTCACTTTCCTCGATTGGGGCGATGTGCCCCTCATGAACCAGGACATCGAGTGGCCAGCCCCGGAGGCGGTGCAACGCGTTCGCGACGCCGTACTCGCCGCCGACGGCCTGTGGTTCTTCTCGCCCGAATACAACTACCAGATTCCGGGAGGGCTCAAGAACCTCCTCGACTGGCTCTCGCGCCCCCTCGACGAGCATGACCGCACCAGCCCGTCCGCCATCAAGGGCAAGCGCGCTGCCATCAGCGGCGTTGGCGGACGAAACGCCACCGCCGGCATGCGCAAGGATCTAGAACGGCTGTTCAGCGCCATGGGTGTTCAAATCATCGGCGGGCCGAGTCTGGGAATCTCCCTCACGCCCGAAGAGTGGAGCAGCGATGTCCTGACGCCGGAACCAGGGACTCTCGGTGCCCTTGGGGCGGCCGTGGACGACTACCTGGCAGCGCTCGAGCGCTAATGCAACAAAAGCGCGTTTTACGGGGGCGCCGCGCGGCCATCTAACTGGCCGCGCGGCGCCATCCGATATCCTTACGGCACCGTGCTCGTGTTAGAAGCAGGGAACCCCGTGTTAGCCCTCGAGTGCCCTGGCGCCCAAGGCGATGGCACCAAGCACGCCCTGGTTGCCGTCGCAGGCGGGCGACACGATATAGGTATCGATATCCGCGAGCTCGGGCGTCGCCAGATACCCGTTGATTTGCTCGAGTACCTTGGCGCGCACGCGGGCCATGAGTTTGGGGGCGTGATCGGGCACGCCACCGCCCAACACGATGCGCTGCGGCGAGAGTGTATAGATATACGTGCATATACCTTGGGCGATGTACGTGCTCTCGAGCTCGAGGAATCCTTCGTCGTCGGCCATGTCGGACGCCCGCTCCACGCCGTACCGGGCGACCACGGCGGGACCGGCGGCGAGGCCCTCGAAGCAGCTCTCATGGCTCGGGCAGTTGCACGCGAAGCCCTCATCGCCCGGCACGCGCGCAAGCGCGATATGCCCGGCCTCGGGATGCAGCATGCCGTGGAGCAGATGCCCGCCAACGTACACACCCGCGCCAATGCCGGTGCCCACCGTGATGTAGATCACGTTGTCGAGGCCCTTGCCCGCACCGTATATGACCTCGCCCAGGCATGCACCGTTCACGTCGGTGTCGTAGCCGCAGGGTACGTTGAGCCCACGGGCCATTTCGCCAAGGAAGTCATAGCCGCGCCAAGCGATCTTAGGCGTTTGCAGGATGTGACCGTAGTTGGGCGATTTGGGATTGACCGCCGTGGGACCAAAGGCAGCGATACCAAGGGCGGCAATCCCCTTGTTAATAAACCACTCGACCATAGCGGGAACCGTCTTCTGAGGCTCCTCGGTGGGAATGCTCGCACGTTCCACGATCGTTCCATCGGCATAGCCGGTCGCCAGCACCATCTTGGTGCCTCCCGCCTCGATCGCACCGATCAACTGCTGGTCCATAACACCCTCCCTCGGGTCGGCTTCATCCGTCACCCCAGTATAAAACTCCAATACCCATCCATATGGTCAACGGAGGTGATTGGTACCTCAATTGAGGAACAGGCACTAAATTGAGATACGGACATGTGAGCTACCCCAGGCGCAGCCCGACTCCTTATGCTATATCGTCGCCATCATTTACAAATATCGACAATCTGTACCGAAATCAACGCTGACGAAGACGTTTTTGAGAAACAGGTGCGATTGAGACGCCCTAAGCGATGCCACGCGATGAAGATATTAGACATCTTGCCATTATTTGTTCGTCTTCTTTAGAGCCACCGGCGCCGAAAGTTCCAACACGGCGCCCCATTGGTACAAATTGTCGTTTTTTGTAAGACGGGGAGGCGGCCAACTGGCTGCCTCCCCGTCAAACGCAAGATTTGGACCTCAATTACGTGCCTGTCCCCAAATTGAAGGGCAATGCCGGGCACCTCGCGCAGCCACTCGGTTTTCCAGGTGCCCCAGATCGCTCTGAAAGAGGAGGGCGCACGCCTTGCGTGCGGCGCCCGACGATTGAAGGGCGAGGTGGGGTGCCTGGGAAAGCGAGGCTACTCCAGGCGCAGGCCGACTTCCTTGAGCTGCGCCAGGCTCACCTCGGACGGAGCCGCGGACATGAGATCGGAGCCGGAACTCGTCTTGGGGAACGCCATGACGTCGCGGATGGAGTCGGTGCCGGCGAGCAGCATGCACACGCGGTCGAGGCCGAGCGCGAAGCCGCCCATCGGCGGGGCGCCGAACTCGAGGGCCTCCATGAGGAAGCCGAACTGCGCGCGGGCGCGCTCCTCGGTGAAGCCCATGAACTCGAGCATCTTGAGCTGCAGCTCGGAGTCGTGGATGCGCATGCCGCCACCGCCGGCCTCGAAGCCGTCCATGACGAAGTCGTAGGTGCAGGATCCCATCTTAAGCGGGTCCTCGTCGAGCAGGTGCAGCTCGTCGATGTGGGGCAGCGTGAAGGGCTGGTGCTCCGCCTCGTAGCGCTTGCCCTCCTCGTCCCAATGGAACAGCGGGAAGTTCACGACCCACAGGAAGTCGTGGCCCTCGCGCGGGAGCTCCAGCACGTCGGCCATGTGGCAGCGCATGCCGCCGAGGATCTCGTTTGCCTCGAGGCGCGGGCCGGCGGCGAACATCACCAGGTCGCCGGGCTCGACGTCGCAGCGGCGACGGAGCTCGGCCATCTCCTCGTCGGTGAAGAACTTGACGATGGGACTGTTCATGGAGCCGTCCTCGCGGAAGGCGATCCATGCCAGGCCCTTGGCGCCGAAGGTCGCGGCGACCTTGGCGAGCTTGTCGATCTGAGCACGCGGCCAGGTGCCGGCGCCCTTGGCGTTGATGGCCTTGACCACGTGGCCCTGCGTGTTCGCGGCACTGGCGAACACCTTGAAGGCGGATCCGGCGAACACGTCGGTGAGGTCCACGAGCTCCATGCCAAAGCGGGTGTCGGGCTTGTCGGAGCCGTAGGTGTCCATGGCGTCCCAGTAGGAGATGCGGCGCAGCGGCGTGGGCATCTCGACACCGACCTTGGAGAACGCATCGGCGAGGACGTCCTCGAGCTGCGCCATGACGTCGTCCTGCTCGACGAAGCTCATCTCGATGTCCACCTGCGTGAACTCGGGCTGGCGGTCGGCGCGCAGGTCCTCGTCGCGGAAGCACTTGGCGACCTGGTAGTAGCGCTCGACGCCGCCGACCATGAGCAGCTGCTTGAGCAGCTGTGGGGACTGCGGCAGGGCGTAGAAGTTGCCGGGCTGCAGGCGGCTGGGCACCACGAAGTCGCGAGCGCCCTCGGGAGTGGACTTGAACAGGGCCGGCGTCTCGACCTCGGTGAAGGCGCGGTCGTGCAGGGCCGAGCGGATGGCGAAGGTGAAGTCGGAGCGCAGGCGCAGACGGGCGGCCATCTCCGGGCGACGAAGGTCAAGGTAGCGGTAACGCAGGCGCGTGTCCTCAGCGGTCTCGATGCCGTCCTCGATCTGGAACGGCGGGGTCTTGGAGCGGTTGAGCACCTGCGCGTGGTCGACGAGGACCTCGATCTCGCCGGTGGCGAGCTTGGGGTTCACCGCGTCGTGGCCGCGGTCGCGCACGACGCCGTGCACGAGGATGGGCCACTCGGGACGCATGGTCTCGGCGATCTTGAAGGCGTCGCCGTCGGAATGCTCGGGGTCGAAGTTGATCTGCGTGATGCCCTCACGGTCGCGCAGGTCGCAGAAGATCAGGCCTCCGTGATCGCGGCGACGGCTCACCCAACCGGTGAGGGTGACCTCCTCGCCGATATTGGCGGAGCGGAGCTCACCGCAGGTGTGGGTGTGCATGGAATGCATGTTGGCGGGGTTGGTGGTGCAGTCTTGTGCCACTGCTTCCTCCTTGTTGATCTGTGCCGCCCCGTGCCGTAAGCGGGCGGCTGGTGTACAGACTGCCGGGGCGCGTAGACAGCACGGCTCGGCATATCGCGAACACGGATTCCGGCTGCCGGGATCGACGATGGAATCGCCCCTCGCCACAGCGGCCCTCCGCGCGCGACAGCTCACTAGGATAGCGGAAAGCCCGGCGCTTTAGCATGGAAAAGTCCTCGGCTCACGTTGTCTTAACAGGCTGGGAACATTGGAGGGTGTGGTCGGGCATGCCAATGGCAGAATTACATGGCGGCAAGAGCCCCGAACGGTTTGCCCAGCAGGTCAACCGCCCCAACACCCCGAACATCAGCTCACGAGGTCAACGGCGTCAACAAGTTCCACTCGATCAAGCCCTTTCGCCCAGCTTCCGTCATCCGTGAAGCCGCTTTTTGAAAAAAGGAACCTCCAACAATCGTAGCGAGCAAAGCTGACCATCCGCTTTTCCTCAAGCTCGCGCAGCACAGAAGGGCCCACCGGACTGGTCTTAAACTTGCACTCGCCAAGCAGACGGCTCTTCGAGGGACCGATTCCCACCATGTCGATCTCCTCGGCGCCTTGCCACCATCGTCCCAGCTCTTGGGGCCTAAACGGAAGCTCCCCAGCAAGGGACTTACTTCGCAGCCACTGCAAGCACACGTCCTCAAACGCCTTGGAGAGCATATGGTTGAGGTTGGGCTCTATTTCATATTCCCAAACCTGGGAAGCACCGCCTGCGTCCAGCTCCGACAGCCAAGGCTGCGCTGCCGCGTACCAAAACGAGATGAAATTGTCTGCAACGCGCCACAAGCCCCGGCCAGCCTTGGTGCGCTCTTGCTGCCCCGCGTTAACGGAAAACTCGCGTTCTACGATTCGAAGCTCCTGCAGTTTTTTGAGATACGTATTCGCGGTTCGCTGATCGAGGAGTGTCTTTTGGGCTATTCCGTTAAGGCCTGTCTCGCCCGCGGCGACAGCACCCAAAATCGCGTTGTAAACCGCAGGTTCACGCAACTCCTGCCTCAGCAGGAAGTCCGACTCGGTGTACAGGGCGCATCCTCGCGAGAGAATGTGCTCACACACGTTGTCCCGAATACTCAGGTCTGGGTCGAACTGCTTGAGGTAATGGGGAATTCCACCAAGGATGCAATATGCCTCGAGCTGGCTCTGAGGCGTCATGTTTGGAAAGAATCCGATGGCGTCCTTAAGCCCCATTGGCTGCATCTTCCATACACCCGTTGCCCTACCGTACAAAGGGTTCTTTTCAGAAAGAAGCTCGTCTTCCATGAAACTGATCGAGCTGCCACAAAGCACCAGCATGATATTGGAACGAGAAAGGGTCTCGTCCCAAACGTTCTGCAAGATTGAGGGCAGGGCCTTGTTGCCATCGACCGCATAGGGAAACTCATCGATGACTACAAGCGTTCTTTCCCCGTCCCGCACGTCGGCAAGCGCCTCGAATGCGTCACCCCACGATTGGAATGAATCGAGATGCCTCATGATTGAAGGGAGACGCAGGAGAACTCTCTGGGAGAATCCGCGCAGCTGAAGTGCATCCGTCTCCTTTGTACATGAATACCAGATACACGACTTGTCTTTGGAAAATTGGCGAAGGCACTCGGTTTTACCAACGCGCCGCCTGCCATACATAATCACAAGCTGAGCATCTTTTTTCCGATAGCACTTCTCGAGAAAGCCCATGTCCTGCGAACGACCGATAAAGCCCATGCTGCCCACCCTCTTTTTGAGAATCTGGATTCATCATATCACGATTATATAAATCACGATTTGATACATTATCGGACCTACATAGACTGAAACCGAGTCGTCACGTTCGACATTGCAACAGCCATCGCTTGTGTGCACATGGGTCTAATCCAGCTCCATTTAAATGGTTGGCAATGTTCCCAAATCTGACATTAGGAACTTCCACAATTCGACATTAGGAGCACATGAGCAGGGAGAATCCGCTGCTATAAAGGCATAGAGGTTAACTCCACAAAGAAGGGCGCCGAGAAGGACGAGAACATTGAGCTTCTGCTCTCCCTCGAGCGACCGGACAACAAAGTTGAAATCGTCATCCACGTGAACATGCTCAAAGAGGGCTGGGACGTCACCAACCTCTACACCATCGTTCCGCTGCGCACCTCCGCCTCCGACACCCTCACTGAGCAGACGATTGGCCGCGGCCTTCGCCTGCCTTACGGCAGCCGCACGGGAGATGAGCATATCGACCGCCTCACCATTGTGAGCCACAACAAATACGCCGAGATCATCAAGCAGGCGAATGACCCAAACTCGCTCGTCCGCAAAGTCTACTTCATTGATCCCTCCCTTGGAGGCGATGTCCCCCAAGCGCAGACAACGGTCGAGATGCCCACGGTCTATGACACCGCCACCGGCGATGAGAGCTTTGTCGGCCATGTCGCCCTGGCGTTGAAAGGCGCCGTCGGCGCAACCTCGCCCGAAGAGACGGAAACTGCCGAGCAGATGGAAGAAGTCGCTCGGTTCGTCGCCGCCCTCTCATCGAAAACGACAGAGGAGCTCAACAAACAGGTCCGGACGTTCGATGCGATCAGCGATGAGCGAACCCTCGAGATAGCCACAACAAGCGTAGCCCACGAGACCATGCGCCAGTTCCCGGGACTCAACCTCTCCGAGGAAAGACTAACATCCGTCGTTAAAACCACCATGAAAGCCTGCGTGCAGGCGCTCACCGACAGCATCATCCCAATCCCCCGGGCTGTTGTTCTGCCATTCGCCAAAGTGAAGCGCGGCTACCACCCGTTCCATTTGAACACGCGAAACATGAATTGGAGGCCGACGGGAGACAAACTCGTTGGCACCGAACTCATGGAAGGTGGCCGCACCGTAAGCTTGGACGTCAGCAGTGCTGCCAAGACGCACGTCGATACCCCGGAAAATGGAATCGTTCGCCACATCATCGTGCGCGACAACATCGAATACGGCGAGTGCGCCGACCTGCTGTACTCGCTCATCGACGAGCTCAAGGAACACCTTCTCACCTACCTCAATGAAGACGATGCCGAGCAGGTGATGCGCGAACATCAGAAGGGCATCGCCGAGATGATCTACCTTCAAATGAATGAGCACTTCTACCGAGAGGAGACCGGGTACGAGACCGTCCAGATGCGTCCGTTCTCGAAGATAGAGAGCGGCTTTGGCAGCAAGATGGCAGCCGAAGACATTTTCGACCTGCACTCCAACGTGCCCGTTGGAGAGGTGCGCTCAAAGGTTTTTGGAGGGTTCAAGAAGGCGTGCCACACCCTATACAAGTTCGACAGCAACACTGAGAGAACACTCGCTATAATCCTCGAAAATGATGGCGCTGTTCTACGATGGATGAGACCCTCGCCGAAGCAGTTCAATATCTACTATGACTCTGCCTCCACGAAACGGTATGAGCCCGACTTCATCGTTGAGACCGACAATCGCATTTACATGGTCGAAACCAAAGCGGCGAAGGACGTCGACAATGAAGATGTTCGTGCCAAGGCAAAGGCTGCGCGAGAGTACTGCCGAGCCGTTACCGAATGGAACGCCGATCACAACGGTAAGCCCTGGGAGTACGACGTGATTCCCCATGACAACGTACGGTTGAACTTCACTTTTGACGGGGTCGTTGCGGCGTCCATCGAGTACGACAGCAGTCAAATGCCCCTATAGAGAGCAGCAAGAGGTGAACGTGGACATCGACCGAGAGGGCGGACGCATCGAGGTCGTCTTGGGCCTGGACAAGCACGGCAACCCCAAACACCGCACGTTCCTGTTCCCCAGCGCCTTTGACCAGGGATTGCTGGCGCTGTAAGGCAAAATGGTGCAATTGGGGTACGTCCCCAATTGCACCATTCCTACATTTGGCGCGTGTTCACGCTCGTCGGCGATAATGGGGGATTCGAACGCAGGGCAGCCGGACTCCTCTCACGGGCGACGCTCTGGTACGGAGCCGCCGCGATCGCGTGGCTCGCATGCGCCCTCCTGTGGATTCCACTTGCCGCCGCGGCCCCCTACTCGCTCATCGTTGCCATCGCGCTCCTCATGGGGAGCCTCTGTCTGAGCGCCATCGCATTCGCGCTCGTCCACCTCACCATGCGTGCGACCGAGCTCAAAGACGACGCAGATCTAACGGTGTAGCCATGGGAATTCAGATTAACCTCGACGTGGAGCTCGCGCGGCACAAGATGAAGCTCGGCGAACTGTCCGGGCGCGTGGGTATCAGCGCCACCAATCTCTCCATCCTCAAGACCGGCAAGGCCCGGGCCATCCGTTTCAGCACGCTCGAAGCCATATGCCGGGAGCTCAACTGCCAGCCAGGCGACATTCTGGAGTACGTGCCGGAGCGTGACGGGGATTTCCATTCCCGTGGCGTCGATGCGCACTGATTTCGCGGCGTGCGTCGCAGGTGGGACGGCTCTTGCGCTGCACGCATTCGTACCGAGCTCCCTTGATACGCCCCTCCTCATAGGACCGGTCGCAATCGCGTCATGCAGGAGCCTCGCCATATTCCTGGTAGCGCTCATATGCCCCGCGTTGATGCTCGCCTCTCGTTTGTATCGGAGGCAGCAGCGTGACGACGCAGAATCAACATCCCGGGATCGGATCCCGGGTCGCTTCACACAACACACGGGTCATTTCCTACGAAGCCTCGACCACTCCGTGCGGTGCATGGACCGCTTCATACGCCCCCGAGATCGTTTCGCACGAGACGCGAGCCGTGCCGCACGTTGCCCCGGCCATCTCATGCGACACCTGAGTCGCATCATGCTCACATGCGCCCTATGCGCATCCGCCTGGACGATATTCGCCGAAGGGCTTTTGCTATCTCTGACAATTACCCACGTCCTCAATCCGCCAAGCCCGGCAGGCGACCGCGTTGTCGCCGTCCATTACAACTTTTTGCTCTATGGGGAAACGACCGCATACGTCGTGCCGGGCGGGGTGGGATTCGGTGAATACTACGCGGCATTCGGGTGCGATGACGGCGTCGACCCCGTCGCGCGAGATGACTACGCGCTGGCATGGCACGGAAACCAACCCGAGCTGCTGGTCACCGGCACTGCTGCCGATCCCGTGTGGCGCATAGACTAACCGGGTTTCGTCATCAGCTTCCGCCCTTGGCCGGGATTGCCTATGGGCAGCATAGGCAATGTCAATCCGTAGGTCCGGCGCGCGGCGTTGTGCGGCTCTTACAGGTCCGGCACGTGGCGGGGTCCGGCTCCTGCGGGCGCGGCACGCGTCGAGGTCGGTGCCTGCTGACGCCACGTACCGCCGCGAACAAAAAAACGCCCCCGCAGGCAAAGCAACCTGCGGGGGCGCTGTGGGAGCATCGTACTCCGGATTACCCCGTGTTCTGCAGGCCGGCGGAGACGCCGGTCACGGTCTCCAGCACGAGGCTCATGTACTCGGCCTTGGCTTCCTCGGACAGCTCGTCCTGGTTGGCGCGGACCTCACGCAGCGCACGGACCTGCGCCAACGAAAGGGCATCCACAAACGGGTTGCGCACACGCACCGCCTGGCCGAGCACGCGGCGGTGCTCCAGCGGCCACGCGTCGCCCACAATGCGCAGCACCCACGAGCGCGTGAGCATCATCTCATCAAACACCTTCGCGGCAAGATCATCGCGGTCGCCCAGCGCCAGGTACATCTTAGCGATGCGGTTGTCGGTCTTGGCGATCGACATCTCGATGTTGTCGATGAACGTGCTGAACAGCGGCCACTCGCGGTATGCGCGCTGCAGCAACTCCAGATCGCCCAGCTCCTCGCACGCGGTACCCAGGCCGTACCACGCGGCCAGGTTGATGCGTGCCTGGCTCCACGAGAACACCCACGGGATGGTACGCAGGTCGTCAAGCGACTTGGCGCCCAGGCCACGCTTGGCCGGACGGCTGCCGATGGGCAGCAGGCCGACCTCGGTAAGCGGGGTGACGGTCGAGAACCACGGGGTGAAATCCTCGGCGTTAAGCAGGTCGAGGTAGCGCTTGTGGCTCGCACGGTTGAGCACAGAGGCCATGTCGGCATACCGCTCGGTGGTCTCGGTGTTGGTGCGCTCCACAGAGGGCGCAGAGTTAAGCAGGGTCGCCGCCGCGACGCTCTCCACATGGCGCTGTGCCAGCGTGGAATTGCCATAGCGCGCGAAGATGACCTCGCCCTGCTCCGTGACCTTGAAGAAGCAGTTCACCGAGCCGGCGGGCTGGGCCAGCACCGCGCGGTTGGCAGGACCACCGCCACGGCCCACGGCACCACCGCGGCCGTGCATGAGCACGAGGTCGATGTCGTTTTTCTCCGCCCACGCGGCGATGCGCTCCTGTGCGGAGTGCAGGGCGAGCGTGGCGGTGGTGGGGCCGGCGTCCTTGGAGGAATCGGAGTATCCAAGCATGACCTCCATGCGGCGACCGGTCTGCGCCAGGCGCGCCTGAACGGCGGGGAGCTTGAGCATCTCCTCGAGCACGTCCACGCAGCCCTCGAGATCCTCCAGCTGCTCGAACAGCGGGATCACGTCGAGCATCGGCACGTCCTCGGCATGCGCGAAGGCGAGCTGCGCGAGCTCGTAGACGTCGGCCACATGCTGGGCGCTCTTGGTGAACGAGATGATGTAGCGGCGCGCCATCTTGGTGCCATAGCGTTTCTGGATGGAGCCGATGGCGCGGAACGTGTCGAGCACCTCGCGCGTCATGGGAGCGAGCTCCCCGTGGATGCCGTGCTCGCGAATGTCGGCGAGCGCAC
>NZ_DAWDUX010000012.1:0-11204 GCF_052346665.1 Collinsella sp. | reverse complement strand
CACGGGTGTGCACCACGGAGTGCTGACGGAATTCCATTTCCACCATGTGGAAGCCGAAGGTCTCGGTCTGCCAGATGAGGGTCTGGACCGGTCCGTATGCGGCGCGAACGGCGCCGGCCTCGGCGAGCGAACGCTGGACCACACGCAGGTCGGCGAGGAAATCGTCGCAGGTGCGGTACATCGTGTCGGCATTGCGGGCCACGGTGGCGTCCAGGCGCGCTGCCATCACGAGCATCACGGCACGATGGGGCTCGGAGTTGGAGATCTCGCTGGCACGCTCGGTAAGGACCTCGCTCATCTCCACCTGATGGCTCCACAGGTTGAGCAGCTCATCGGACGGCTTGGTGTATGCGGCCTCGAGCGTGAGGTTGCGGCCCACGCGGCGGCACTTGTCGGCGAGCTTGGCGATCATGTGCGTGGCGTACTTCGCGGCAACCTGACGGCTCACCTTGGCGGTGACGTTGGGGTTGCCGTCACGATCGGAGCCGATCCAGCTGCCAGGGTGGAAGAACGCCGGGCACACGGGCGGAACCGTGCCGGCATACTCGCCCAAAACCCAGTCGTCAAAACGGCGGTACACCACGGGGATGGTATCGAACAGCGTGCTGTCGAAGATGTCGATGATGGTGTCGGCTTCCTCGACGGGCGTGGGCTTCTTGAGGGCAATGGGGCTCGTGCGCACGAGCGCATCGATCTCCTGGAGCATGTGGCGCTCGTTCGGAGCCGCCCAGGCGCCCACGTTCCTCGAGCAGGCCGGCGATGCGGCGGATCTTACCCTCAACGGCCTTGCGGCGCGCCTCGGTAGGATGCGCGGTGAAAACCGGATGGAACTCCAGGCGAGAGAGCAGCTCGGTTGCTTTGGCTCCGCCCACCTCATCGGTGAGCTGATGGAACGCCACGGTGAGGGCGTTCGCCGGGTCGACGGCGTCCTCGGTGGAGACGCTGCGCTCACGCTCGCGCAGGATACCCACGCGATAGCTCTCCTCGGAGAGGTTCGCCAGGTGGAAAAACGCCGTGAAGGCGCGTACGATGACCTGAGCTTGGTCGATGGGCAGTGCGTCGATGAGGGAGACGGCGTCGCGGAAGGCGCGGGCGGAGGGCGTCTCCCCCGCGGGCATGCCCTGCTCGTCAACATCCTCGCCATCGGCCTCGGCACCGGGATCGCCGGCGTTCGCGCGAATGACGCTCACCATGAGCTCATCGAATACATCGAGCACTTGAGCGTCGTACTCGCGCAGGATGCGGCGCTCGAGGCGCAGGAACAGCGCCAGGTTGTCGCGGAGCTCGGCGGGGATGTCGATGTCGGACAGAACCTCGACCGCCGCCTCAAGGTCGGTCAGGTCGATACGACGGGTGCCCGACATGACATCAGCGATCATGTCGCCGGTGAGCGCTTCGCTCAGGCGCTGGCCAGCTTGCGTATTCTCTGCCACACTACCTCCTTCATTGCTTAGCACGAGGCGCATAAACCTCGCAGACCGCATTATTATAGGCAGGCTCTCCCGTATCTACCACATACTTTAGTGAAGTGGAGTACATCTCCTACGTTTCAACAAATTATCGGTAGACGGCTCGCGCACTTCGGCGGGCGGCATGAGCTTCTCGGCGGGCAGCGCAGCCGCCCCAAACGGAAAGGGCGGCGGGACACTTGTTCCCACCGCCCTGGGTTTCCATCGTCGAATGCGCTACAGAGCTGCAATGATTTCAGCGGCCCCAACGCGATCGATTAAACGTTCCTCATGCGTTGCCATGTTGCGCAGCTTGACCTTGCCCGCGGCGAGCTCGTCGCCGCCGATGATCACGATGTGGGACGCGCCCAACTTATCCGCCAGCTTGAACTGGGCCTTAAGCGACTTGCCCTGGTAGTCGCACTCGGTGCGGACGCCACGGGCGCGTAGATCGAGTGCCAACGCGAACACCTCGTCGCGAAGGTCGGCACCGGCATTCGCCACGAAGACGCAGCCCTCATCGTCGCATGCCATCTCCTTGCCGAACGCCTCAAGGGCGAGCATGGCGCGCTCAAAGCCCACGGCGAATCCGACACCCGGCGTGGGCTTACCGCCCTCAAGCTCGACCAACCCATCGTAACGGCCACCGCCGCCGATGGAGCCCACGCCCGCACCCGGCGCCTCGACCTCAAAAACCGTGCGGGTGTAGTAGTCCAGGCCGCGCACGAGGGTCGGATCCTCAACATACTCGATGCCCGCCGCGTCGAGATGGCGCTTGACCTGCTCGTAATGCTCGCGGCAATCGTCGCACAGGTTGTCGCCCATAAGCGGGGCACCCTTCATGACCTCGCGACAGTGCTCGTTTTTGCAGTCGAAGGCGCGCAGCGGGTTGATCTCGGCGCGCTCGCGGCACTCATCGCACATCTCGTCGGCATGGTCGAGGATGAACTGGCGCACGGTCTCGCGATACGCGGGACGACACGCCGGGTCGCCCATGGAGTTGATGAGCAGGCGGAGCTTGGAGAGGTCGAAGCCCAGGCGCTCGTAAAAGCGCATGAGCATGATGATGCACTCGGCATCGGCGGCGGCGTCGGGAGCGCCCAGCCACTCAATGCCCACCTGGTGGAACTGACGCAGGCGGCCCTTCTGCGGGCGCTCGCCGCGGAACATCGCCTCCGCGTACCACGCCTTGAACGGAGCGGAGCCCTGGGGAACCAGGTTGTTCTCCACCACGGCGCGCACCACGCCGGCCGTGCCCTCGGGACGAAGCGCCAGGCGCTGCTTGGCCTTGAGCTTGGCGTCGGTACCCTCGGTGAGGACGCGCTCGAAATTCGCGCCGGAGAAAACGCGGAACATCTCCTTGCGCACCACGTCGGTGGATTGGCCGATGCCGTGGACGAATACGTCGAGCTGCTCGATCGCCGGAGTCTCGATGGGCTCGAACCCAAACGGGCCGAACACCTCCGCCGCGACTTCCTGCATCTTGAGCCAAGAGCGCATCTCGCGCCCGATGAGGTCCTTGGTGCCTTCGGCCTTCTGTGCCTGCATATGGTGTCTCCTTCGCGTGCGCCCACGAGCGCCGATGCGCTCCCGGGTGGTGCCGGAATTGGTGAATTCAATCAAGACAGTATACCTGCAAACAAAAGGAACCGCCCGTAAAGAGCGGCTCCGAAATACCATAGGCGGACGAGCGAGGCGGACGTCCCCGCCCATCGTAACGGTACCCCACCATGCAACGAACCTTGGCGAAGCCAAGCGGAAGCGCGTACCATTGAGGCATACTCGATCGTCCGCAGGCCCCTGACTGTCAGGGCATATTCAAAATGGAGCCGACCATGCACCAATTCCGCAACGACTATTCCGAGGGCGCTTGCCCCGAGGTCCTCGAGGCGCTCATTCAAACCAATGCCGAGCAAACGCCCGGTTACGGCACCGACGAACATTGCGAGCGAGCCGCCGCGCTGCTGCGCGAGGTTTGCGGACAGCCGGACGCCTACGTGCGCTTTATCCCCGGCGGCACCGCGGCGAATGCCGTCTGCATCTCCGCGTTCACCGACGACTTCGAGGGACCGATTCTCGCCGCCGACGCGCATCCCACCGCGCACGAGACCGGTGCCATCGAGGCCTGCGGACGCCGCATCCTCGCCACAGCCGACGCCTTCGGCGTGCTCACCCCCGCTGAGGTCGAGCGCGTGTACCACGCGTCCATCGCCGGCGGCTGCCATACCACGCGCCCCGCGATGCTCTACTTCTCCAACACCAGCGAGCTCGGGCACGTCTACACGCGCGCCGAGTTCGATTCGCTGTGCGATGTCGCCGAGAAGCTCGACCTCGCCGTGTACGTGGACGGTGCCCGCATGGCGAGCGCGCTGACCGCCGCGGACGGCGACCTCACGCTCGAGCACCTCGCTTCGCGCGCCGATGCCTTCACGCTCGGCGGTACCAAAGCGGGTATGCTGTTCGGCGAAGCCCTCGTGGTGAGCCCGCGCACCGCACGTGGGCGGCGCGCAATCGAGCGCATCCCCTACCTCACCAAACGCAGCGGGCACATGACCGCCAAGGGCCGCCTCATGGGCATCCAGTATGAGGCAGTGTTTGACCCCGAGCTCCGCGACGCCGAGGGGCTTCTCCCCTACTTTACCCACGCCAAACGCTCAAACGAATGCGCCGTCATGCTCGCCAATGGCCTCGAGGCCGCCGGTTACGAGCCATATGTGCGTACAACCGGCAACCAGCAGTTCTTCTGGTTCGATTCCGATACGGCCGTCCGCATCGTCGAAGCCAGCGGTGCCGAAGTCACGCCCGCCAAGGACCCCACGGGGCGCGACCGAGTCGTCCTGCGCTTTGTGACGAGCTGGGCCTGCCAGCCCGAGCACGTCGAGGAGCTTTTGGGGTTCATCTCCGCCCTCTAGCGCACCGATGGGCCACGGACCGGAACCATACACCGCTCATAGAAAAGCGCCCTGTGACGGGCGCCTTTCCTTTTATCGTTTGGGAAACCATTTCCGCAAGAAGCTGAAGTGCGTCTCGGACAGCACAATCGACAGGAAGATCAGCGCGAATCCGAAGATCAACTTGCCGGTGAGGACCTCGCCCGCCATGAGGACGGAGAAGAGCACGCCCGAGGGGCTCTCGAGCGAAAGAAGTAGCGAGCCGGTCGCCGGCGGCACGTGCGAAAGCGCCTGATTCTGCAAGAGCAGGCCGATAGTGGTGCACACCACGGCGAGAAACACAAGCTGACCGATGATCTCGGGCGTCCACTGCTCGGCGGGAACGCGCGGCTCGACCGCGATGGTCGCGATAAGCGAGAACGTGCCCACAAATAGGAACATCCACGAGGTGAGGACGCTCACGTCGCGCGTGCGGCCGATGTGGCCCACCACCGCCATGTCCACGGCGAAAAAGACTGCACCCACCAACGTCATGAGGTCGCCCATCTGGATGCTGAAGTTGTCGAGCGCAACAAAGCCCACACCCACTAGGCACAATAGCGCCGAACCGATATGCCACTTGGTGACGCGCTCGCGGAACAGCACGAGCGCGATGAAGGGCACCAGGATGCAGTACGTGCCGGTGAGGAAGGCGTTCTTGCCGGGTGTCGTGTCCACCAAGCCGAGGGTCTGCGCGGCATACGCCGACCAGATGACGCAGCCCATGAGCACGCCGAACCCCAGGTACTCGCGGTTGAAGTGCGCCTTTATACGCTTATGGAAGACACCGAACATGATGGCAGCCGACAGAAGGAAGCGGCACGCAAGCAGCATGAACGTAGGGACGGTGTCGAGTACCGTCTTCATGGTGAGAAACGAATAACCCCAAACCAAGGCCATGGCGACGAGCATGAACTTCCAGAACAGCGGTGACCGTGCGCCGGCGCCGCGAAGTTTGCCGGGCGCTCGGTCCTCTGACGGTACGGGAACGGGATCCCTGCTCGCAAAGGGATCGCCGAGCTCAGTGCCGGTGGTGGCTTTGCGGCCCCCGGCCAGCACAGACTTTGCGGCAACCTTGGTCTGCCCGGCCTCTTCGGCGGCATTTGCCTGTCCGACCTCGGTCCTGCCCAGTTCCTCCTTGATCATGGCCTTCAATTGAGCCCACGCCTCGCTTTCCCCCTCGTATCGCACACCGGACCTGCAGGCGCAGGAATACTTCCAGGTGCCCCCTTTACATGCACGTTTCATGGAGCGTACGTCCTCTATGGCGCAGACGGTATTGATGCCATCCGCACACTCGCGATCGTCGCTGGCCATTCCGGCTTCCTCGCGCACCCGAGCGTGGTGTCCGCGCCACCCGGGCGCCGCTCGGCATCACTTGTTCATCGTGTCGGCCCCCCGATGCGAAAACCTTACCATAGGGCCAACATGCAGCTCAACGCACCACGCTAAAGCGCATGCTCAGCAAAAGCAAAATGTCACACGGCGTGCGCGCCGTGCTTGCAATGCCTCGGCCTCAAGCAAATATCCGGCCGGCCATAGGCAATCCGGAGCACACTGGGAACACCAGGCGCGCCGAGCACGCTAGACACGCTGCTGCGCTTCAACCTGCGGAAACGGTGTCACGGGCGGCTGGTCGGGACGGTGCTCCCCCAGCATCTTCTCCATCCAGACCATGCTGTACCATCGACCGCCCTTGTAGCCGCACCGCTCGAATTCGCCCACCAATCGGTACCCCAAATGGGCGTGGAACTGCTCGCTGTTGCGGGTGAGGGTCTCGTCGTCGGCACCGTACGGCACCGCAATACACGCGTACATGTTCAGGATGCCCTGCGCCTTGAGGGCTCGCGCCAACGCGTCGTGCAATGCGCGGCCAATACCGCGCCCTGAGTAGCCCTGCGCCACGTAAATGGAAGTCTCAACCGCCCAATCGTACGCGGGTCTTCCCTTGAACGTGCTTGCGTAGGCATACCCCACCGGACGACCGTCCAGCTCCGCTACCAGGTAGGGAAAGAACGCGAGGGTCGCGCGCATGCGCTCGGCGAACTCCTCCGCAGTCGGCGGCTCGTACTCAAACGTGATGGCCGTCTCCAGCACATAGGGCGCGTATATCGCCGCAAGCGCCGGAGCGTCCGCCTCGGTGGCCAATCGAATGACAAGCTGATCGCTCATGGTGTCTCCCATCTTTAAGCAGTCAACCCCTTCTCGAAGGGCTGCGTCAACACTGGACAGCGTCGAACAGCATCATAATGACATGCGCCCATCTCGCCCGAGGCTTAATGATCATTTTGCAAAAACCGAGTTTGCGCACTCCTACATCGAGCGCAGATGAGCTCACACAATCGCCCCGGGCAAGGGTCCTAGAACTCGCCATCTCACTATGGCATAATCGCTTACCACCAGCTCCGAATTATCGACTCAAGGTTTTCCGAATGTTTCGTTATTGATGTTCCGAATTATCCGTTCGTGATTTTCCGAATCTTGAAACGAATATCACGGGCTCGGGAGCTGCTTGCCCATCGGCATTCTCTTCGCGCGCAGGCCTCTTGTTGCGCGGGGTCACGCTTCCACACCAAAGAACTCTCGGGTCGCGGCGATGAATTCGACGAGGTGCGGCGCAATCCCCTCATCGAGGTCGTCTCGCCCGCGCAGATGGCCATGGTCAACTTCCGGTACAGCCCCGAGGGCATGGATGAGACCGCGAGGGACGCCCTCAACGCGCGCATCTGCGCCCCGCACCCGGAGGCGACCGAGCACGACATGTGGGAGACGGTGCGCCGCCTCACCGCGATCTGCCGCGAGGAGATCGAGGCGGGCGGCACGTCGAGTTAGCTCAGCGCCTGGCGCAGGAGCTCGTTGAAGAGCTTGGGGTTGCCCGTGCCGCGACTGGCCTTCATACACTGGCCCACCAAGAAGCCGATGACCTTCTGGTTGCCGTCGCGGTACTGCTGCGCCTGGTCGGAGCAGGCGGCGAGGACCTCGTCCACGATCGGCTGGAGCGCCGACGTGTCGCTCACCTGGCGCATGCCGCGCTCGTCCACGATCTTGGCCGGGTCGTCGCCGCTTTCGGCCATCGCCTCGAAGACCTCGTGGGCCTGGTTGCTCGAGATCGCGTCCTCGGCGAGCAGCTTCGCCAGGGACGCCACCTGCACGGGCGCGATGCCGCTGGCGGCGAGCGCCACACCGGCACCCTTGAGGTAGGCCGCCAGCTCGTTCACGACGAGGTTGGCGACCGTCTGGGCGGCCTTGCCGGAAAGGCCCTGAGCGGCGGCCTCGAAGAACGACGCGGTCTCCGGGTCGCCCGCGAGCTGCTCGGCGTCGGCACGCTTGATGCCAAAGTCCGCCTCGAAGCGATCGCGCTTGGCGTCGGGCAGCTCGGGCAGTTCGGCACGGCAGTGCTCGATGAACTCGTTGGTAAGGTCGAACGGCGCCAGGTCCGGGTCGGGGAACAGGCGGTAGTCGTCGGCCGTCTCCTTCACGCGCATCACCACGGTGCGCTTGCGACTGGGCTCCCAGTGGCGCGTCTCCTGGTAGATGGTGCCGCCCCCTTCCAAGACCTCGGCTTGGCGGCAGATCTCGTATGCAAGGCCGTCGTGCAGCGCCTTGAAGGAGTTGAGGTTCTTGAGCTCGGTCTTGGTGCCCAGACCCGTCTCGCCGCGACGGCGGATGGAGACGTTGCCGTCGCAGCGCATGGAGCCCTTCTCCATCGAGCAATCGGAAATGCCGATGGTGAGGAAGATGCGGCGCAGCTTCTCCATGAACAGGCGCGCCTCCTCGGGGGTGCGCAGGTCGGGCTCGGTCACGAGCTCGATGAGCGGGGTGCCGCAGCGGTTGTAGTCGATGAGGCTCTCTGCCGCGCCGCCGATGCGACCCTCCTCGCCGCCCACATGGACCATCTTGGCGGCGTCCTCCTCCATGTGGATGCGCAGGATGCGGATGGGCACCGTATAGGAACCGTCCTCATGGCGCTCGGCCACCGCGAGATCGGCCGTGTCGTAGGCTGCCATCCCTGCGAGGGCCCCTCCCGCCTGCTCGGGCAGCCCCTCGGCCATCTGGCGCGACAGCCCCTCGGCGTTCGCACTGGCACTCGCCAGGCTCGCGGCCTCTCCATCGCCGAACGCACACAAGGGGCGCTCCGCAGCCCCGCGGCCCGTCACCTCGAGGTTCAGCTGGCCGTGCATGCAAAACGCAACTGGGCCTTGCGTGGTCTGGAAGTTCTTGGCCATGTCCGGATAGAAATAGTGCTTGCGATAGAACATCGAATGCTTCTGGATCTCGCAGTTGGTGGCGAGACCCGCCTTCACGATGCTCTCGATGGCACGGCGATTGGGCACCGGCAGCGCGCCCGGCATTCCCAGACACACCGGGCATACGTTGGTGTTGGGCGCGTCGTCGTGGCTGAGCTTGCAGCCGCAGAACATCTTAGTGTCGAGCGCGGTCAGCTCGGTGTGGATTTCCAGACCGATGACGGCCTCCCAGTCCTTGAGGACCTCGGTTAGCTCCCTCATGCGAGCTCGCCTCCCTTCCCGGCGAAATCGGGTGCCACAACGCACCCCGGCGCACCGGTGGCCTGCGCATGGGCACGCTCCACGGCGCGCGCGAACGTGAGCAGACGACGGTCGTCGAACGCACGACCCACCAACTGCACGGCAACCGGTAAGCCAGAGTCCGCACCCAAGCCGCACGGAACGGTGATGCCTCCGTTACCCGCGATGTTGATGGAGATGGTGAACATGTCAGAGAGGTACATCTGCGTGGGGTCGGACAGCTCGCCGAACTTGAACGCCGTGGTGGGGCTCGCAGGCATGAGAATCACGTCCACCTGATCGTAAGCGCGCGCGTAATCCTCGGTGATAAGCGAACGGGCCTTTTGCGCCGCGTAGTAATACTTGTCATACACGCCGGACGACAGCAAATAGGCACCGAGCATCTGACGGCGCTTGGCCTCCGCGCCAAAACCATGGGCACGGCTCTTGGAGCTCTGCTCGGCCAAATTGGTGCAACCGGCCTCCTGATAACCGTAACGAACGCCGTCAAAACGAGCGAGGTTGGAGAACGCCTCGGCGGGACCGATCACGTAGTAGGCGGCGATGGCGGCGTCGAGGTGTGGCAGGTCGACCTCGACCAGCTTGGCACCTTGGGCCTCGAGCGTGCGCAAAGCGCCCTCAACGGTGGCCTTGACCTCGGGGGCCAGACCTTCGGCTTCCATGAACGCGGGGATAACGCCCACGCGCAGACCGGCGATGTCGTCATCGATGTGCGCGGCGAACCCGCCCTCGGCCTCCTGGCTCGTACCATCGAACGGGTCGCGCCCGCCCGCCGTGAGCGCGTCGAGCGCGAGCGCGACGTCCTCAACCGTACGGCCAAACGGGCCCACCTGGTCGAGCGAGGATCCAAAGGCCACCACGCCGTAACGCGACACCACGCCGTACGTGGGCTTCATGCCAACCACGCCGCACAGGGCGGCGGGCTGGCGAATCGATCCGCCGGTATCGGAGCCCAAGGCGAGCGCGGTCATACCTGCGGCGACCGCAGCAGCCGAACCGCCGGAGGAGCCGCCGGGAACACGCTCGAGGTCCCACGGGTTATTCGTGCGATGGAAGGCGGAGGACTCCGTTGAGGAACCGAACGCGAACTCATCCATGTTCGCTTTGCCCACGGGCAGACAACCCGCATCGAGCATGCGGCGCACGCACGTCGCGGTGTACGGGGACTCGTAATTCTCGAGCATGTGCGACGCGCAGGTGGTACGCGTGCCTGTCAGATTCATGTTGTCTTTGATTGCCAGAGGCACGCCGGCGAGCGGCGGCAGGGGCTCGCCGGCCGCGCGTGCGGCGTCGACTCGAGCGGCCGCCTCGAGGGCGAGCTCGGGAGTCACCTGCAAAAAGGCCTGGACATCGGCCTCACGCGTTTCGATTGCGGAGAGGGCGGCGCGAGCGACTTCCGTTGCCGTGAACTTGCCTGCGGCGACACCGGCGGCGATCTGAGCGGCGGTGAGCGTATCGAGCGAAATACCCATTATCGATCGCCTCCGCCCAAAATCGAGGGAACGCGGAACTGCCCATCGCGCGCGGCGCCGGCGTTCGCCAGGGCGTCCTCGGTCGCAAGTGCGCGATCCGCGTCCACGGCGTCGGAACGCATCACGTTCGACAAATCACCGATGGGGTGGAACGTGGGCTCCACATCCTCGGCGGCGTATTGGAGAATCGGCTCGAGCATCTCGACCGCATCGTTGAGATACGTGGTCATCTCCGCGAGCTCCGACTCATTGAGCGCGATGGTCGCGTATTCCGCGATCCCGCGCACATCATCCTCAGTGAGTGCCATGTGGCGCCCCTTTCGATGGTGAACATGCAATTGTTCCATTATAGACACGGCGGGGCACTCCACCTTTATGGAGTGCCCCGTATACACGAGATTGAAACGGCGTTCGCCGCATGCGCCGCGTGGGCTAGAACGTGAACACCTCGCGGAGCGCGGCAGCGCAAGCCTCCTCGTCTGGCCCCTCAACACGCACCGCAAGCTCGTCACCACGGCGGGCGCACAACCCCATCAGCCCCATGAGGTCGCGCGCAGAGGTCGACGCACCCCGGCACACCACGGTCACGGAGCTCTCCCATGGGTGAACGGCGGACGCCACGAGCGCCACAGGCCGGGCATGCAGCCCCTCGGCATCGGAGATGACGTGCGAAAACTCGATCATGGTACCTGCTCTCTTCCATGCCGCGGCCGGGCAGACGACGGAGCGAACAATAAAAGCGCCGGGCGGCATTGAACTGCCTCCCATTTCTTGGACTGGAAAATAAAGTCCTCGAGATGGGAGGTT
>NZ_DAWDUX010000011.1:20575-51329 GCF_052346665.1 Collinsella sp. | reverse complement strand
AACCTCGATACCAGCTGGTATGCCGTCGAGTGCGCAGCCGATGGCGGGGGAGTGGGATTGCCCGAAGATGGACAGCTTCAATATGTTGCCGTAGACGGAAGCCATGGGCACCTCCTAGAAATAGCGCGTTTTGGTGCAATTGGGGTACGTCTCCAATTGCACCAAACGTTACTCGTCGAAGAGCTCGACGTCGCCGCTGAGCAGGCGGTAGTGGTCGAAGAACGCGGGATAGCTCTTGTTCACGGCCTCGGCGTCCTCAATTTCGACGGGGCCGTCGCAGCGCACGGCGGCGATGGCGGCCATCATGGCGATGCGATGGTCGTTATGACTGTTCACGCGTCCGCCCGCGAGGCGCTCCCTGCCCTCGATGACCAGGCCATCTCCCTCTACGCGAACGTCCGCGCCCAGCTTGCAGAGCTCCTCAGCGGTGGTGACGAGGCGATTGGACTCTTTGAGTACCAGGCGGGCGCAGCCGGTGAGGCGCGTGGTGCCCTCGGCGCAGGCGGCTACCGCCGAGAGAACAGGGACGAGGTCGGGAATGTCGTGCGCGTCGAGCTCGATGCCGCGCAGACGGTCCGGACGGATGGTCGCCGTCCGCGCGTTGCGCTGGCCCTTTGCCCCAAAGAGCATGAGGGCGGCGTTAATGGCGCGATCGCCCTGGATGGAGTTGGACGAGACGCCGCGCACCGTGACGGAATGCTTGCCAAGCGCGCCCGCGCACAGCCAGAATGCGGCGTTCGACCAATCTCCCTCGACCGCGATGACGCCGGGCGTACGGTAGCCCTGGCGTGCCACGCTGAATACCGTGAGGGGAAGGCCGCCGGGCGTGGCGCCCTCTTCGATGCTCACGTTGACGCCAAAGGAAGAGAGGACATCGATGGTGAGGTCGACGTAGGGACGGCTCTCGAGCGTACCGGTTACGGCGACCTGGGTGTCACCGTCAAGAAGGGGTGCGGCGAGCAGCAGACCCGAGATGTACTGGGAGCTCACGTTGCCGGGTAACTCGAAGCGACCCGGGCGCATGCGACCCGTCTCGCGTAGGGGGAAGCCCCCCATGCCTTCAAGGGTGCAGCCTGCCGCCATGAGCTCGTCGGAGAGCGGAGCCAACGGGCGCTGTCCCAGGCGTCCTGCGCCCACGAACGTGGCGTCGGCTCCCAGCGCGCAGGCCACGGGCAACATGAAGCGCAGGGTGGAGCCGGATTCGCCGCAATCGAGCGTGCCGCCGGCGAGTGCGCGCAACAGCCCGTGTTCGAGGCTCTTGGGCATGGGGTGGATCTCGTAGCCTCCCTCGATGAGGGTGATGCGGGCGCCGAGCGCGGTGAGGCACCGAATGGTCGCGTCGATGTCCGCGCACGTGGTGTCGCAGGCAACGCGCGTGACGCCGTTGGCGAGGGCGGCGGCGATGATGATCCGGTGCGCCATCGACTTCGAGGCGATGGCGGGGACGGTGCCGGAGAGCGGTTTGGGGTTGATTCGGGCGAGCATCCATCCTCCTTAGTTTTGAGATTGCGGGTCGTATGAGCGGGCGTCGATGTGATCGGCGTTCGCGGTGTTGAGCTCCGTCTCCCGTTCCCGGGCGGGAGGCTCTTCATCGAGCTGTTTCTTGAGCGCATGCGTGCAGGCGAGCCCCACCTCGAGGATGCGGCGGAACTCATCGAGGGGCGTGGGCGCCAGGGACGCGGCACCGACGCCGCGTGGCACCACAAGGTCAATCGAGGAGCCGGCGCGCTTCTTGTCGTGGAGTGCCTCCGCATACACCTCGTCGGCGCTAGCGTCGAACGCAAGTGAGAGCCCATGGCGTACCAGGAGGGAAGCCAGGCGCTCGGGGACGTCTTCGGGGCAAATCTCCGCGGTCACACTTGCGCTGGCGATGGCGACCATGCCGATGCCCACGCAGGTTCCGTGGCCCATGCGGTACTGCTCGGCGGCCTCGACACCGTGGCCGATGCTATGACCAAAGTTCAGCAGTTTGCGCAAACCGCTCTCGCGCTCATCTTCCACGACTACGGCACGCTTGATGTCGATGTTGCGGGCGATGAGCCAGGCCACGCGCGACAAGTCTTGTTTGAGCAATGCGGGCGTGAGCGGGGTGAGTTCAAGCTCCTCGAAGAGCTCGGCATCGGCGATCATGGCGTGCTTGATCACCTCGCCGCATCCGTCGGCAAACTGGCCATCGCAGAGCGTGCCCAGGCATCCCACGTCGGCGATGACGGCGCGCGGCTGCCAGAACGCGCCGGCGAGGTTCTTGCCGTGTGCAAGGTCAATGGCGGTCTTGCCGCCCACGGACGAGTCGACCATGGCGAGCAACGTAGTGGGTACCTGCACGAACGCGATACCGCGCATGTAGGTAGCTGCGGCGAAGCCCGCCATGTCGCCCACAACGCCGCCGCCGAGGGCGATGATGACGTCACGCCGTGAGAGCTGTTCCTCAGCCGCCCGTTCGAGCAGCGTCGACAGCGTCTCCATGCGCTTGTGCTCTTCGCCTGCCTCGAAGGTCTCGAGAGAGGTGGCGAATCCCGCCGCCTCGAGGCCGTCGATCACGGGAGCGGCGTAGAGGGGGCCCACGTTGGAGTCGGTGATGACGAGTGCGCGCTCGGCGGCCTCCACCACGGAGCGCGTGATCTGCCCAACTTGCTCGAGCAGGAAGGTACCCACATGCACTTGGTAGGGTTGAGGAGTGTCGATATCGAGCGTGTAGGCGGGAATCGCCATGTTGTTCTCCTTACGTGCCGGGGCCCGGGCCCTCAGGGGCTTGGGGCCGGTGGATGAAAGCCGGAAGCGGGGCGGGTTACATCCGCTCCCCTTCGTCGTCGAGCGCGCGTTTGATGCGGTCACCATCTGCGAGCAGGGCCTCGAGTGCATCTCGGTCGCGATCGACGAGCGCGCGACGCACGTCTTCGAGGTTACGCTGGAGCGTCGCGATCTCATACGCGAGGCTATCGGCATCCTCAATCATGAGCTCGGACCACATATGCGGATTGAGGTGCGCCACGCGCGTGAGATCCCGGTAGCTGCCGGCCGAGAACCCGTGGTGCTCCTGCGCCGTGGGGCTCTTGACGTAGGCGTTGCTCACCACATGGGCGAGCTGGCTCGTGAAGGCGATCACCCGGTCGTGCGCGGCCGGCGTGGTTACGGAGAACCTCCCGAATCCGCAGGGAGCGAGCAGGTCGTGGATGCGGTCGAGCATGTCGAGCCGATCGATGTCGCTCAGCTCGGGTGGTGTGAGCACCACGGGCGCACCGTTGAACAGGTCGGCATGCGCATAGGCGAATCCGGAGAACTCGGTTCCCGCCATGGGATGCGCGCCACAAAACGAAAAACCGTGCTTGGCGGCGATGTCGAACGCCTCGGAGCATACATGGCCCTTTACACCAGCGGCGTCGATAACCATAGGGGCCTTGCCACAGCGTGCAAGTTCGCCGAGCTCCTCAGCGTGGCTGCGCAGCCAATCCAGGCAGGCGTCGGGGTATGCCGCGAGGATGATCAAGTCGCACGCCGCTAGGTCGTCGTGGGTGCGGAGGAATCCGGCGAGGACATCGATACGCGCGATGGCGAGCGTGTCGGCGTCCACGTCCCATGCGCGGACGGGCCAGCCCGCCGCAGCATAGGCTCGGGCGAAGCTGCCGCCGATGAGGCCGAGGCCCACAATGCCTATGGTCGGATTCGCGACGGTGTCACGTACGTCTTCGTCAACGTTCAGTTCGGTTTGGTTCATGGGGAGCCTACGCCTCCTCGCGAGCCATGTCGGCCACGACTGAGCGCACGGCGTGGATGCGCTCCATGGCACGGTCGAATTGATCGGGGGTGAGGGCCTGCGCTCCGTCTGACCATGCATTGGCAGGATCATCGTGCACCTCGATTTCGAGCGCGTCCGCTCCCGCCGCGGTCGCAGCGAGCGCCATGGGCTCCACGTAGCGGGTGTAGCCGGTGGCGTGGCTGGGATCTGCCACCACGGGCAGATGCGTGAGTTCGTGCAGCGCGGGCACGGCGTTAAGGTCGAAGGTGTTGCGCGTCCGTGTCTCGAACGTGCGAATTCCGCGTTCGCAAAGCATGACATTGTCATTGCCCTCGCTCATGATGTACTCGGCCGCCATGAGCAATTCGTCAATAGTGCCGGCAATACCGCGTTTAAGCAAGACGGGCGTAGTGGTTCGACCTACTTCCTTGAGCAGGCTGAAGTTCTGCGCGTTGCGGGCGCCGATCTGCATGACATCGATACCGCGATCGACGAACAGCTCGACGTCGCGCACGTCCATGACCTCGGTCACGATGGGCATGCCCGTTTCCGCCTTGGCCTCGAGCAAAAGATCAAGTCCGTGCTCTCCCATGCCCTGGTACGCGTACGGGGAGGTACGGGGCTTATACGCGCCGCCGCGGAGCATGGTGGCACCTGCGGCCTTGCAACGGCGGGCGATACGAATGAGGTTCGGCCCTTCGACGGAGCACGGACCGGCGATGACCTGGAAGTTGCCTCCGCCGACCATGGCACCACCGCAGTTCACGACCGTGTCGGTAGGGTGAAATTTGCGGTTTGCCTTTTTGAAGGGTTCCGACACGCGTTGAACGCGTTGAACGACGTCCATGGACTCGAGCAGAAACGGGTCGATCTTGGTGGTGTCGCCCACGAGCCCGATGATGGTCTCGTTTTGGCCGCGGCTTACGTGCGCCGTGAGACCCTTGCCCTCGATCCAGGAGACGATACGGGTTACGGCGTCTTCCGAGGCGTTTTTGCGCAGGATTGCAATCACGTGCTGGTCCTTTCGGTTTCAAGCAGCCGGAGGTGCCGGCAGAGTATATGGAAGTTTACATTTGAGTGTACCTGACTTGACCGCGTGCGATTCGAGGGCGTGCGCGGTGAACCAAATGGTTACATGGGCGACAAATCTCGTGCTGTCCGCTAACCTCGGCGGCCTTGGGGCTCATGCGCGTGACGAAGGGCGGTGAAGGGCGGCGAATCTTAAAGATTCTCTATTCCGGGCACCGCCATGTGCTGCCTTGGGTATAATGCTTGCCGTTGCGCGCCATTAGCTCAGTGGATTAGAGCGTCTGCCTCCGGAGCAGAAGGCCGTAGGTTCGAACCCTATATGGCGCACCATTCTAATTTTCCTCGAACCCGTGTGGGTTCGAATCCCGGGGGTCGCGAGCGCTAGGCGCTCGTGGCCTTCGTCATATGAGTCGCCTCCGCGACGAACGAAGCGATGGGAGCGTATGAACACCATGGACGCCCAAAACCCCTTTGGCGAGCGCGGGCTCACCGCGTCCGAAGTCGAGGAGCGCATCGCAGCGGGAAAGGCGAACGTCAACACGGAGCTCAAGACCAAATCCGTCAAAGAGCTTCTCATCGAGAACATCTGCACCCTGTTCAACCTCATCAACGTCATCCTGGCGGCACTCGTCATCATCACGGGCGCGTGGAAGAACCTGACGTTTTTGGGCATCGTCTTCCTTAACACGGGAATCGGCGTGGTGCAGGCGCTCCGATCCAAGCGCATGGTCGACAAGCTCACGTTGCTTGCCTCAAAAAAAGCCACGGCCCTGCGTGACGGTGCACTCGTCGAACTCGACTTGGACCAGATTGTTCTCGACGACGTCATTCGCCTCGGGCGCGGCGACCAGATTCCCGCCGACGCCGTAGTGGTCGAGGGGGAGTGTCACGTCAACGAGAGCCTTCTCACCGGTGAGAGCAATCCCATCCATAAACGCTCGGGTGACGAGCTCATGAGTGGAAGCTTCATCGATGCGGGCCTGGTGGTGGCGCGTGTGATCCACGTCGGTGCCGACAACTACGTGGCGCGCATCAACAATGAGGCGAAGTACGTGAAGAAGGTCAACTCCGAGATCATGAACGCGCTCAACGCCATCGTTCGGTTCGCGAGTGTGTTCATGGTCCCAATTGGCATCGCGTTGTTCTGTGCGAGTGCGAATAGTGCATATCGTGCCTGGTGCGCCCTTGACCCGAATTCCTTCTCGACCATTATGGGCTGGCTTACGTCTGGTGAGTCCTGGAGCGCCATCTCGGCGGCGATCCTCTCCACGGTCGGCGCCTTGCTCGGCATGATTCCGCAGGGGCTCGTGCTGCTCACCTCGTCTGTCCTCGCCATTGCCACCATTCGACTGGCCAGGCGCAAGGTGCTTGCCCAACAGCTCTACTGCATCGAGACGCTGGCGCGCGTGGACGTGCTTTGCCTGGACAAGACGGGTACCATCACTTCCGGCCGAATGGAGGTCGAGGGTACGTACCTCGCCGAGTCCGATGGATCGGTCGTCGCCTGCTCGCGCGAAGATGGCGCCAAGCTCCCGGCAGGGGCGTCGCCCGATGCCGAGCGTATCGCCGCCCTCGATTGCGCGCTGTCCGGTATCGCTCGTGCGACCTCGGCAGATGCGAACGAGACCTGCACGGCGATCCTTGCGCGCTACGCCGATGAGACCGCGGTGCCGCGGGCCGTTCGCACTGTGGCGTTCTCCTCTGCCAAAAAGTGGAGTGGAGCCACGTTGGTGGTGGGGGACCAGGAGCTTTCGTACGTGATGGGCGCTGCTCAGTTCGTTTTGGCGTCCGGGGACTTTTCGCGTTTTGAGCCTGCCGTCAGCCGGCTTGCCTCGAGCTGTCGCGTGCTTGTGGTGGCGCGCGTGGACGGCTTCACCGACGAAGGCGACATGATCGGAGAGGCCCGTCCTTTGGGCTTCGTCACCATTCGCGATGAGATCCGTTCCTCCGCAGCCGAGACCATACGGTACTTCTGCGAGCAGGGCGTGACCTTGAATGTCATCTCCGGCGACGATCCGCGCACCGTTTCGTCCATTGCACGCGTGGTCGGCATCCCTGGCGCCGAGGCGTTTGTGGATGCAACGACGCTCGACACGTCCGCCAAGCTCGATGCCGCCGTCGACCGCTATCACGTCTTCGGCCGCGTGACCCCGCAGCAAAAGCGCGAGCTCGTGGTCGCCCTGCAGCGGCGTGGTCACACCGTCGCCATGACGGGCGATGGCGTGAACGACGTGCTGGCCCTCAAGGAGGCCGATTGCTCGGTGGCGATGGCCGCTGGATCCGACGCTGCTCGCAACGTCGCCGAGATCGTGCTCGTTGACAACGACTTCGCTGCCATGCCCGCCGTGGTTGCGGAAGGGCGTCGCTCCATTAATAACCTGCAGCGCTCCGCGGCGCTCTTCCTTACGAAGACGCTCTTCTCCATGGGTCTTGCGGCCATGTGCGTCATCGCTCCGCCGTATCCGTTCCAGCCCATCACCATGACGCTCATCAACTTCTTCTGCATCGGGTTCCCCAGCTTCGTGCTTGCGCTCGAGCCCAATCGGTCGCGCGTGCGCGGAAGCTTCCTCGTCAATGTGCTCAAGAAGGCCCTTCCCGCGGCTGTGGGTGTACTCGTCACCTCGTTGCTTTGCATCTTGTCTTCCCGAACGTTCGGCTTTGAACAGGGTTTGCTCTCCACCATGTGCGTCATCACCACCTGCTCGGTGGGTCTTTGCCTTATCTGGCGCATATCGGTGCCGTTCACTCTGCTGCGCCGTCTATTGTTCACGTTCGTCTCCGCCGGGATCGCCGTGGGCGTGGTCGTGTTTCCCAACTTTTTCTCCATCGCGCGGCTCACGGTGTGGAGCGCCGTTCTCACCGTGGTCTTCTCCATCCTTGGCTGCGGTATCTTCTACCGTCTGGCCGATCTCATGGAGCGCTCGCCAGAGCGCACCACGCGGCTCGCGACTGGTTTTGGTCGCGGTGTGCGCGTGAGCGTACGGCGTGGGGGCGCATCCCGATCCAGGCACGTGAGCTCGACGGGGAGCTCGCTGCGTCGCGTTGCGGCGGAGGTGCGGTCTCGGGCGCAGAAGCGCGCGGCGATGCGTGAGCTCGTCCGTGCCGAGGAACATGCCGAGGAGGGCGTCGAGCCCGCATCTCGAGCGCGGCATACGGGGAGCCCTGCTCGTCGTGACCGCGTGAAGGTGTCCGGTGGCAGTCCTTCTGTCCGGAAAAAGCGGTATCGTGTAGAACAGGCAAACGGCGGCATCCGCGTGAAGATGCCCAAGACCACCCGGAAGAAGGACCAGTGATCTGCCCCATCTGCAACGCCACCGTCAAGGACGGGTCGAACATGTGCCCTGCGTGCGGCGCCGACCTTTCGGTACCCGCTTCCTCTTCCGTCTCCGAGTTCATTTTTTGCGAGGGCTGTGGCGCCCGGTTGAATCCTCAGGACCGCACATGCCCTAAATGCGGGCGACCGGCACCGGGCATCCTCTCGCAGAATTCAGCCGCCTCCGACCTCGCCGCGGGTAAAACCGCGAGTTTTCCGCGTGTGACGTCCGAGATGATCGCGGAGGCCGTTCCAGCTCCTACGGGTGCGGGCATTCCCGATGTGCTCGCGCAGCCGTTCGACTCTGAGGCGACGAGCGTGATGAGTCTCGATGACATCGCGGGCGCGCAGGCCGCCTCTGGTGCGTCGGCACCTCGTGCCGCCGTGCGCAAGGCTTTACCGCTCGATGAGGTGGAGGCTGTGGAGGGGGACGACCCGTATGGCAGACCTCGGCGTGGGCGCTGGATCGCTCTCGTGGCCATGCTCGTGCTCGTCGCCGGTGGCGCGTGGTTCGTCGCGACCGATCCCATGGGCGTCATGCCTGGGTTCTATGAGTCCTTCGACCGCGCCGCGAGCGACATGTTCCCGAGCCGTCAGGTATCCCAGGACGAGGACGCAGAAGCTGCGGATGCCCAGGAGTCGGATGAGGGCGACGAGGACGGTCAGGAGCAGGTCAGCGATTCCACGGTCTCGGAGGCAGAGGCCTTTCAGCGGCTGAGTGCCATATATGCCCAGATCATCGCGTTCCAAGATGAGATCGGGCCCGTTGTCGACACGTATAACGGGCAATACCTCGCAAAGGATCTTGCCACGAGGCAGACTGCGGCGCAGGGTGCATATGATTTGCGCGACTCCATTCAGGCGATCCTTGATGAGCTCGATGGGCTCGAGCTGGCCGAGGACACCGCGTATAGTGAGGACGTCGATCATCTCAAGCAGCTCGCAACCTGGACGTATAACCGCGTGGACGTCCTGTGCCGTTCTTGGGATATCAACCTGGCACTACCCGATGGCGAGCGTCCCGCCGACCACCAGGATGAGATCTTGGCTCCGCTGCGCGGTGTCGAGAAAGTTAACGGCAAGGCGGTCGACGTCGTGCAGTTCGAGGAAAACGTGAACGCCTGGAAGCCGGTAGAGAAATAAAGCACCCAGCTCGTCAGGTGCGGTGCGTGGTATGATATTCCCTGTATGCAACGATGACAGGGGAGGACACCCATGTTCCATAGGAAGACCCGTACCCCCGAGTATCAGATCGCAGGCGATGAGGTCGCCGTGATCGAGACTGGCAAGGGTACCATCCGCGTAAAGCTCGACAGTGATGGAGCCCCTATTCATGTGGCCAATTTTTGCGAGCTCGCCACCATGGGATTCTATGATGGTCTCAAGTTTCACCGCTACGTTCCGGGCTTCGTGATCCAGGGCGGCTGTCCCAACACGCGTGACATGACCTGTGAGCAGGTTGCCGCCGGTCAAGCTGGTCCCGATGGCCAGCCTGGCACGGGCGGTCCCGGCTGGTGCATCCAGGAGGAGTTCTCCACCAATCCGCGCAACAGCCATGAAGACGGCGCGCTCGCCATGGCTCGATCCATGGATCCCAACTCCGCTGGTTCCCAGTTCTATTTCTGCCTTGGTCCGCAGCACAACCTCGATTCCGGGTACACGGTTTTCGGTGCCACCGTCGAAGGCAAGGACGTTATCGGCGCACTTCGCGCAGGCGATGAGATCGTGAAGGTCGATATCGTCCACGGGGCATAGCGTCCAATTGCCCGCATTCGGGCCGTCCGACACCATCCGCTCGTCAAAGAGGAGCATTCGTGAACATCCAAGCTCTTGAACAGGCGCGCAACGCATATCGTACGGGGGATTTCGCCTCCGCTGCGCAGTTGTTCGCCGCCGCAAAAGACCCCTCTGAGCTCGCAGGCGAGGCAGATCACCTGCGCGGCAACTCGCTCATGCGCCTTGGCCGTTATGCCGAAGCTGTCGAGGCGTACGGCGCGGCCCTGCAGGACGGTGCCTACGGCAAGCGGGGCGCTCTGCTTACCAACCAGGGCAAGGCGCTCGTCGCCTCGGGCGATATTCGCTCCGCCGTGTCTGCCTTCTCCGCCGCGACGCAAGATGCCAGCTACGCCACACCTTACAAGGCGTATCTCGGACTCGGTGACGCCCTGAAGAAGCTCGGCAACCTCACCGAGGCGGGCGTTGCCTATCGTCAGGCCGCCATTGACGGAGCCAACCCCGCTCCCGCCGGTGCCCTTGCGAACCTCGGGGACTGCTTCGTCGCGCTTCAGCGTCCGGAAGACGCCATCGAGTCGTATCGTACCGCCCTTGATTTCGCCGGTCCACGTGACGACACCCGTGCCATCAGCGCCGGTCTCGGTCAGGCGTATGTGGCCGCCAACCGCTTCAGCGACGCTGTGGATGCTTTTGGCACCGCCACCGTCGACGGCATCTATCAGCTCACGCCCGAGCAGGCAGATGCCTACGAGCGCGCTCGTGACACGCTATCCGCCTCTTCTGCCATGGTCGCGACCACGAATGCGTACAGCACCGACATCGACCCGCTCGACCCGCTCGGCCAGTCCGGCAGCTTCATGCCCGATCCATCCGATACCGGTTTCTTCACGCTCTCCGAGCAGGAGATGGTCCAGCAGGACCGCGTCGAGACCAAGGTGCGCCGCAAGCGCCGTCACACGGGCCTCAAGGTCTTCATCGCATTGCTCGTCGTTCTCCTTATCGCTGGCGGCGGCGCTGCTTTCGCGTACACGCGCGGTTTCGGTTTCCCCTCGCAACAAGATGTGCTGACCGGCCTGTTCCAGGCCGCGACCGACGGATCCGATGCCAGCGAGTATCTTGCCTCCGGACTTGACGAGAGCCAGAAGTCCATCATCACCGCTTCCATTCCGCTGGATGCCACGCCCACCATCGAGGGCATGGACGCTGGCATGAGTGAGGCCACCGCCACGGTCAAGGTCGCACTCAAGAACGGCGGGGATATGACGTACGAGGTCGGATTCGTTCGTGAGGGCCTGGGCTGGGCCGTTTCGAGCGTCTCCACCGACTTCAACACGGAGACCTCCACCGACTAGAAGTGTGTAAGCCGTGCGTTCCTCATGCACGTCTCGTGGCGGATGGGGACGCACGGTACACTTTTGCCATACGTGCACGCAAGAGTTTGACGTAGGAGCAGACTTGTTTTCTTTGATGGACATGTTTTTCGGTCAGTACGACGGGGATCTGGCGATCGACCTCGGTACGGCCAATACGCTCGTCTCGGTGCGCGGCAAGGGCATCGTCATCCGCGAGCCTTCCGTGGTTGCCATCGATAAGAACGATGAGCGTATTCTCGCCGTCGGTATCGAGGCGAAGCGCATGCTCGGTCGTACCCCCGGTAACATCGTGGCAGTCCGTCCGCTCAAGGATGGTGTCATTGCCGACTTCGATGTGACCGAGGCCATGCTGCGCTACTTCATCGATAAGGCGAGTGAAAAGCGCTACCCCTGGACTCCGCGCCCCCGCGTGGTCGTGTGCGTCCCCTCGGGCGTCACCTCTGTCGAGAAGCGCGCTGTCTTTGAGGCGACCATCCAGGCCGGTGCCCGTCAGGCGTATCTTATCGAAGAGCCTATGGCTGCCGCCATCGGCGCCGATTTGCCCGTCGAGGAGCCTACGGGTTCCATGGTCATCGATATCGGCGGTGGTACCACCGAGGTCGCCGTCATCGCCATGGGCGGCATCGTTGTCTCCCAATCTATCCGCATCGCCGGTGACGAGTTCGACCAGGCTATCTTGCAACACGTCCGCGACGCCTATAATCTCGCTATCGGCGAGCGTACCGCAGAGGACATCAAGATCAAGGTCGGTTCCGCCGTCCCGCTTAAAGACGAGCTCGATGTCGAGGTCAATGGCCGCGATGTCATCAGCGGTCTTCCCAAGACGGTCCGTATTGAGAGCGAAGAGATCCGCCGCGCGCTCAACAAGCCGCTCGACGAGATGACTAAGGCCGTTAAGGACGCGCTTGACGCCACGCCGCCTGATCTCGCCTCGGACCTTATGTACTACGGCATCCTGCTCACGGGTGGCGGTGCCATGCTCCGCGGTCTCGACGTGCGTCTGCGTGACGAGACCGGCGTCGCGGTTAACGTGAGCCCCACAGCCCTCGACAACGTCGTGAACGGCTGTGCCCGCGTCCTCGAGGCCAACGCATTTGATGGCGGTTTTGTTCAAAGCAACGCCTAGTTGCAAGGAAAGGGTGGCTTGTGGCACATAAACCCAAGTACTCCTCAAATGTACATAGCTCACGACAATCAACGGGTGGTCGCCCGTTGATTGTTTTATGCGTCATCTCGCTCCTCTTGCTTACGTTTTACCTGCGTGAGAGCAGCGAGGGCCCCATCCATGCGCTTCGTGGCGCCGCGATGACGGTCACTTCTCCCGTGCGCATGCTCGGCAGCGCCATCGCCTCTCCCTTCAACGCCCTTGGCAATATCACGCAGAACGCGACTGCTTCCTCCGACACGCTCTCTGAACTCAAGAAGCAAAATGAGGAGCTCACTGCAAGAGTCGCTGAACTTTCCGAGGCTCAAGAGACGGCAGAGCGTCTGGAAAAGCTCGTCGGCCTCCAGTCCACGTACAGCCTTGAGTCTACGGCGGCTCGTATCATCGGGTCCACCGGGGACGCATGGAGCAATGCGGTCGTGATCGACAAAGGTTCTAACTCAGGCTTTGAAGTGGGAATGCCCGTCTGCAGCTCCGGCGGGGTGATCGGTCAGATCATCGAGGTTTCCGCAAACACCTCCACAGTCCGGCTCATTACCGATGAGCAGTCGGGGATCTCTGCCATGATCCAAAGCTCTCGTGCCCAGGGTATGTTGCAGGGCCAGGCCGATGGTACGCTTCGGCTGCAGTATGTGGTCGCCGACGCCGAGGTGTCCACCGGTGACATCATCATCACGTCGGGCATTGGCGGCACGTTCCCCAAAGGGCTGCCTCTCGGCACCGTTGCGTCCATCGATCGCGATGCCAATGCGGTGTACTACACCATCGTGGTACGTGCGCTTTCTTCGGCGGAAAACAACGAGGAGGTCTTGGTCATCACGTCGGTTGGCGAGGACCAGATCGCGTCGGAGGACGACGTCGCCACTGCGAACGCTTCACCCCAAGGCGGCTCGGACTCCTCCGATGGCCAGGACTCTGGAGATTCCGAATCCGAATCTTCGAATACGACGGAATAGGGGAGGGATATGGCACTCGAACTCAACAACTCGGGTCGCACGCGCTCGGCCCTCATCGCCACGATCGCCGCCTGCGCCGTGCTTCACCTCGCCATCGCCCCGCAGGTCTCCCTGTTTGGGGGACGGTTCAATTTCATGCTCGCGCTCACGGTCTCACTGGCGATTTCGGGAGATTCCCGTTCGCTTGTGTACATAGGTTTCTTTTCCGGTCTCTTCTATGACCTGACAACCTCGTCTCCCATCGGTTTCATGGCGCTGCTCTTGGCAATCACGGGATACGCTGTTGCTCTCATGTCGCGCGGTTTGTCTTCGGGCTTTGGCATGGAGACGATCCGCGCCGTCGTCCTGGCCGTCGTCGTGGTGAACGTCGTGTACGCGCTCGGCCTGTTCCTCATGGGCGTCGAGACCAATCTACTCCTCTCCATTGGCGTGCATGGTCTTGCCTCCAGCGTGCTTGATCTCCTCGCGTGCGTGCCCTTCCTTATGCTCGGGGGCCGGTCGTCCGGCGGCCACGGCAAAGGCGGACGTGGTGCACGCGGCCTGTCGTACGCCGGCAAGCGCTATAAGAGCTTGAGGTAGATGAGTATGGACGCGCAGCTCATCGTTATCATCGCCGGCGTTATCCTCGTCGTCGCCATCATTGGATCGCTGCTCTTCCTCAAGGGCTATTCCGGTAAGTTCACCTTTGATACCGCCAACGGTACCCGACCGCGCGCCACCGAGGGTGAGGGCAGTACGTCCGGCACGAAGTCGAATGGACGCTTCAAACTGCTCACCGCGGGTGTCGGTGCGGTTTTCGCCGCTATCATCGCCAAGCTGTGGAGCATGCAGATGGTCTCCGCCGACCATTATGACAAGCTCGCGGAGCAAAATCAGACGCGCACGGTTACCACGCCCGCTCCGCGCGGACGCATCCTCGATCGCAACGGTGAGGCCATTGTGGACAATCGCGCTTCGCTTGCGCTTGTGGCGTATCGCGATCTTGCCGAGAACACGGTGGTCGTTCGTCATCTTGCCAACGTGCTGGGCATGCCCTATATGGCCGTACTCCGCAACATCCAGGACAACACCGAGGGTGCCCAGAGCCCCCACACCATCGCGAGCGACGTTCGTCGTTCCACTATTGCCTACGTCGTTGAGCACATCGATCAGTTTCCCGGTGTGAGCGTGGCGGAGCGCACCGAGCGTTCGTATCCCAACGGTACGCTCGCATGTCACGTGGTGGGCTACACCGGAACAGTCACGCAAGAGCAGCTCGATGCGCAGGAGAACCTTTCGGATGAGGTGCGAGCCGGCTCCATCGATTACCAGTCGGGCGACATCGTGGGGCAGGCGGGTGTTGAGTATTATTACGAGAGCCTGCTGCAGGGCATTCGCGGCGAACAGACGGTCAAGGTCGATGCCGATGGCAACGTTACCGGGCAGGCGGGCGCCGTGCCGGCAAAGGCAGGCAGCGACATCAAGCTCACCATCGATCTTAAGATCCAGCGTGCGTGTGAGGAGGGCCTCAAGCTCGGTATGGAAGTCGCCGAGCAGACCGGCTATGAGCCCACGTGTGGGGCGTGCGTGTGCATGGATTGCACGAACGGCGAGATCTTGGGGCTCGCGAGTGCCCCTACCTTCGATCCCTCGGTGTTCGTCGGTGGCGTGTCATCAGATACATGGAATGAGCTGAATGACGACGAGGGCGATCATCCGCTGCTCAACCGTGTAATTGGCGGTTTGTATATGTCAGCCTCCACCATCAAGCCCTTTACCTCGCTTGCGGGCATGGAGTACGGCGTGTACACGGCCGACATGTCTTCCAATTGCACCGGCTGGTGGACCGGCTTGGGCGAGGCATGGGGCAAGAAGTGCTGGCTCGAGACAGGCCATGGCACGCGCAACCTTGAGACGGGAATCCGCGATTCGTGTGACGTGGTCTTTTACGATCTGGGCAAGAACTTCTTCTACAGTGAGAAAAATCCAGAGGGCCTGCAGGAAATGTACCGCCGCTGGGGTCTTGGTGCCAAGACGGGTATCGACCTCCCCTCCGAAGCCGAGGGGCGTGTGCCCGATTCTGCTTGGAAAGAGGAGTACCGCAAGGATTGGAGTGCCGACCAGCGTGCATGGAACGCCGGTGATATGACCAACATCGCCATTGGCCAGGGCGATATCCTCGTCACTCCGCTGCAGATGGCCACTGCGTACTGTGGTCTCGCCATGGGTGGCGTGGAGTGGACCCCCCATGTCCTGCTCTCCGCCGTCGCGCGCGACGGCGAGGGCGATGCGTACACGTATGAGCCAAAGAAGCGGCTGACGGCCGAGATCTCGACGGCCGGGGCGCTGGATGTGGCGTACCGTGGCGTCCATTCGATGATTTATGAGGAATCCGCGGTGACCGCCGCCCACTTCACCAACCTTCCCGTCCAGGTCGCCGGCAAGTCCGGCACGGGCGAGAAGGACGGCGAGGATCCATACGGCTGGTTCATCGCGTATGCCCCCTTCGATGATCCCAAGTACGTGGTGTGCGCGATGCTTGAGCGTGGTGGATTTGGCTCGACGTGTGCCATGCCGGCCGTTCGCACAGTCTTGGGAGCCCTGTACGATTCCCCCGACGACGCCGCCTACACGGCCGGCGACAGCACGAGGTAGGTGATTCTTTTGGCCCTCGATTCCCTTTCGCGTGTTAATAAGCACATGAGCTCCGATAGGGGCGGCTTTCGTCAAAAGGTCAATGTCCCCGTACTGGTTGCATGGCTTTGCCTGCTGGCGTATGGCTCACTCGTGATCTGGACCGCATCGCTCACCATCGCCGAAGCGTCGTTTACGCGCCAATTGGTGGGCATCGGCTTGGGTGCCATCCTCGCGTTCCTCTGCTGGCGTTCGGACTTTTCCGGCCTGGCGGGCATGACCACCATCTTGCTCGTGGTCGACCTCATCGTGCTGTTCAGCCCCTATATCCCCGGCTTGTCGTACAACGCCAAAGGCATGACGGGTTGGATCAAGATTCCGCTCATTGGGTTGACCTTCCAGCCGGTCGAGCTCGCCAAGATCATCACGATCTTTTTCATGGCGTCCCTCGGTGCGCAGTACAACGGGCGTATCGACAGCGTGCGCGAGTACGCCAAGCTCTGCGGCATGCTCGCCATACCCTTTGGGGCCGCCGTCGTCGCCGGCGACTTGGGCAGTGGTTTGGTCGTGTTCTTCTCCGGGGCGTGCATCATCATGATGAGTGGACCGAAGAAAGAGTGGGTGCTTTGCACGATTGCTCTATTGGTCGGAGCCGTTTCGCTCTTGCTCGCGCTCGACTCGGTTCTCGATAGCATGCTCGGCAAGGACGTGCTGCTCAAGCAGTATCAGATGAATCGCCTGCTGGTGTTCATCAATCCGGAATCCGATACGAGCCAGTCTGGGTATAACCTCTTGCAATCGATGATCGCCGTGGGTTCGGGGGGCTTCTTTGGCAAGGGCATCGGCAACGCCTCGCAATCCGGCGCGGGTTTTTTGCCCGAGGCGCATACCGATTTCATCTTCGCCCTGCTCTCCGAGGTGTTCGGCTTCGCGGGGGCGCTCGTCCTGCTTGCGTTCTTCGCCTTGCTCATCTTCGGCACCATTCGCATCGCCCATCAGTCGGATTCATTGTTCTTGCAACTTGCCTGCATCGGCATCGTGGGCATGTGGACGTTTCAGCTCTTGGAGGAGGTGGGGATGTGCATTGGGCTCATGCCCATCACCGGCATTCCCTTGCCCTTCATCAGCTTCGGCTCATCGTCCATGCTGATGCAGTGCGCCGCGTTCGGCATCGTCCAGTCCATCTGGCGCTCACGCGGCAAGGCCCGTTAGCTTCGGACTTTTGCCGCTGAAAGAAAGTAGGTTTCTATGGGTATTCCCATCGATTCGATCTTGAATACGGTCAAGCTCGGTGCCTCCGTTCGCGGAGAGGCAGATGTTTCTGTGCGCGTCGCGGTGTTCGTTGATGCAACCGCGACTCCGTTCCTGATTGACGCGATCCGGGAGGCGTTTGTTCCACAGACCACCTCCGCGCTCGTGCGCGTGGAGCGCCTGGGTGAGGCGCCTGCGTCGGCCAAAGATGACACCGACGTGTCGATTGTTCTTTCGTGCGGCAGCGTGCGTCTTCAGGAGCATGTGCAGGAGCTTGTGGTCTGTGGTGCGCCGGTCGTGGTGCTTTCGGAATCAAGCGTCGAAGTTCCGTTCATTCGCCATGACACACGCATGCTCGGTCTCATCGCCGCCACCGATAAGACGTATCTGCTCGATACGCTCGCGCGTTGGATCCTCGAGCGTACCGAGAAGCAGAGTGCGTTCGCCGCGAACTTCCCGTTCATGCGTATCGCGGCGGCGAATCGCGTTATCGCGTCCGCTTCGCTCGGCAACCTTGCCACGGGCGCCTTGTTCTTCATGCCCGGGGCCGATTTTCCCGTCATGACGGTCGCGCAGATGGGCATGATGCTGCAACTTGCCGCGATTTTCGGTAAGCCGATGCGATTTGAGCGGGCGTATGATGCCGCCGGTATCCTGATGGCGGCTTTGGCGATGCGTGCCGGCACACGCGTGCTGGTCAGACAGGCAGGGCATGCGAGCTTTTTGGTCAAGGCGATGGTGGGCGGCCTGGGTACCTACGGCATCGGCCGTGCGCTTTGCATCCTGTACGAGCGCGATGTGGACTATTCGCGCTTGAACGACGCCGTATCTGGAGCCGTGGGGCGTATGAAGGGCCTTGTCGTCGCCCGCCAGGACCCCGTGCGGGCGTAAGCCCCTGCGACCGGAGATGTGGTCGGGCGTGCCCAAATGGCACCCACGCCCGATACACACCGGAACCCGTGTATCCGTTTCGACCTGTTAGGAGACATCGCCGTGCGCGTTGCCTACGAAAACCGCTTCTCGGAGCTCGAGCCGCTTTTGGCACGCGTCGAGAAGCCCACGCGCTACATCAACCACGAATGGGGTGCTCTGTATAAGCCCGAGGCCGAGCACCGCTGTGCGCTCATCTACCCGGATGTCTATGAAGTTGGTCTGCCCAACCAGGGCATTGCCATCCTGTGCCGTAACCTCAACGAGGCAGAGGGCCTTTCCTGCGAGCGCGGTTACATCCCTTGGGTCGACATGGCCGATGAGATGCGGGCCGCCGGCATCCCGTTGCTCTCACTTGAGGGCGCGGCGCCCATCGCATCCTTCGACGTGGTGGGATTCCACGTCCCGCACGAGATGGCCTGCACCAACTACCTCGAGGGCCTCGACCTCGCCGGCATTCCGCTGCATGCGGCTGACCGCGGCGAGGACGACCCCATCGTCATCTGCGGCGGACCGTCCGTTTACAACCCCGAGCCCCTCGCGTCGTTTTTCGACTGCATGATGATCGGCGAGGGCGAGGAGCAGATCGTCGAGTTCTGTCAGCGTCATCGCGAGCTGCGCGACGCTGGTGCCTCCCGTCACGAGATGCTCCGCGAGCTCTCGAAGATCGGCGGCGTCTACGTCCCCTCCCTCTACGAGGTGCGCCACGACGAGCCCTGCTCGCCTCACGGCTACACGGTCCCGCGAGAGGGCGAGGACGTGCAGCCCGTGGTCTACAAGCGCGTGGTCAAGGACTTCGGCGCCACCAACCCCGTGCCCCAGGCCGTCGTCCCCTACATGCAGATCGTCCAGGACCGCCTGTGCGTCGAGGTGCTGCGCGGCTGCGCCCGCGGGTGCCGCTTCTGCCAGGCCGGCATGACGTACCGCCCGGTGCGCGAGCGCTCCGCCGACCAGGTGGTCTCCGCCGTGACGGGCGGGCTCGCCCATATGGGTTACGACGAGGTCTCCCTCAACTCCCTCTCCACTACCGACCATTCCAAGTGCGCCGAGATCTTGAACCGCCTAAACAGGCGACTAGGCGATACCGGCATCTCCATCTCCGTGCCGTCGCAGCGCCTCGACTCCTTCGGTGTCGACATGGCCGCCGCCGTGGCGGGGGAGAAGAAGGGCGGTCTCACCTTCGCACCGGAGGCGGGCAGTCAGCGCATGCGCGACATCATCAACAAGAACGTGACCGAGGAGGACCTCGAGCGCGCCACCCGCGCGGCCTTCGAGGCCGGCTGGCGTCGCATCAAGCTGTACTTCATGATGGGGCTGCCGGGGGAGACCGACGAGGATATCGTCGCCATCGCCGAGCTCGCCGACCACACGCTCGAGATCGCGCGCGAGGTCGTCCCCAAGGAGCAGCGTGGCGGCATCTCCGTCTCCATCTCGGTGTCGGTGTTCATCCCCAAGGCCCACACCCCGTTCCAGTGGTGCCCGCAGCTCGACGACGCAGAGGTGAAGCGCCGCCAGCAATTGTTGTTCCACTCGGTCAAGAACCGTGCCGTGCGCATCCACTGCCATGACGCCGCTACCTCGCTCGTCGAGGCGGTCATGAGCCGCGGCGGGCGTGATATCGCCCCCCTCATCGAAGGCGCCTGGAGGCTCGGCCAGCGCTTCGACGCGTGGACCGAACAGTTCGAGCTCGAGCGCTGGGAGGAGGCGGCTGCCGAACTCGGTATGGACTTGAGGGCGCTCGCCCAGGAGTCTTTCGAGCTCGATTGGCACCTTCCTTGGGAGCATGTGAGCCCCGGCGTGTCCCGCGGGTTCCTCCTGCGCGAATATCGCCGCTCCCTCGAGGGCGTCATCACGCCCGACTGCACGCGCGAGTCCTGCACGGGCTGCGGTGTGTGCCCGACCCTGAAAGCCGATAACGTCTTGGTTGGTGAGCGCGCATGACGAACGCATCCGAGCCCACGCTTTTCCGCCTCCGCGTGGCCTATCCCAAGTTGGGGCGCCTCAAGTATCTGGGGCATCTCGAGTTGATCCACACCGTCGAGCAGATCGTGCGCCGCGCCAAGCTTCCCTATGCGGTTACCCAGGGCTTTTCGCCGCATATGCGCATCGCCTACACCTCCGCGCTGCCCGTGGGCACGTCCTCCACGGCCGAGTATTTCGACGTGTATATGACGGAGCTTGTTCCCGCCGAGGTCGCGCTGAAGCTCCTGCAGGGCGCTGCCCCCGTCGACCTGCGTCCCCTTGGCGCGGCGTACGTGGAGCTTCGTCGCCCGGCGCTCACAGCGGAGATCAACGAAGTCCACTACCTACTTGAGGTTTTCGTCAACCCCGGGTTTTCCGTGACGGACGAGGCGGTCTCGCAGGTCCTCTCTGGGTGGTATGACCAAAGCGCCGAGATCCCGTATCGTCGAGGCAAGAAGACCAAATCCCTGGACGTTCGCCATCTGCTCAAGGGCTGCAGCCACCGCGCTATGCCCGATGGTCGCATCTGGCTCGAACTCAACACACGCTGCGACAACGAGGGCTCGCTTCGCCCCGAGATTATCGTGGCCGCCCTCGACCAGGCGCTACGTGGCCTTGAGCCGGGCGTCGACGAGGAGATCGTCTCCACCGGTATTCAGAAGCTCATGACTATTTCGTCGTATAATGTCGAGCGCTGCTCACAGCGTATCCGCATAGACGACGCGAGTGAGGTCCACCCGCTGGGCCATGAGCTTGAGGCACCAGAGGGGAGCCTTACGGCGCGTAGCGCAGCGGAGGCTTTGTCGAACCTGTGAATATGCAGGGAAAACGTTGTATTAATCCGTTGACGTGCCACAAACCACCTGATACCATATCCGACTGTTGCACAACTGATGCATGAAGGGCAAGAATATGTACGCAATCGTTTCTACTGGCGGCAAGCAGTATAAAGTCGCCACCGATGACGTCATCACCGTCGAGAAGATCGAGGGCGAGACCGGTTCCAAGGTCGAGCTCGAGGTTATCTTCCTCAACGACGGCAAGAAGATCGTCACGGATCCTGCCAAGCTCGCCAAGGCTAAGGTCACTGCTGAGATCCTGGAGCAGTTCAAGGGCGAGAAGCAGCTCGTCTACAAGTTCCACAAGCGTAAGCGCTATCACCGTCTCAAGGGCCATCGTCAGCAGCTCACCAAGCTGAAGATCACCAAGGTCCAGGCCACGTCCCGTGCCGCCAAGAAGACCACCAAGGTCGAGGAGCCCGAGGCTCCCATCGCCGAGTAGACGCACCATTTGTAAGTAGTTAGAGAGCAGGTACCTGACATGGCACACAAAAAAGGTCTCGGTTCCTCCCGCAATGGTCGCGACTCCCGCGGCCAGCGTCTGGGCACCAAGCGTTTTGACGGTCAGACCGTGAAGGCCGGCGAGGTTCTCGTCCGCCAGAACGGCACCCACATTCACCCCGGCGAGAACGTCGGCCGTGGTAAGGACGACACCCTCTTCGCGCTTGTCGAGGGCAAGGTTAAGTTCACCAAGGGTCTTAAGCATCGCGTGAACGTGTACCCTGCCGTCGAGGCGTAATTCACCCTTTTTGCATTTGCATCTTGAGCAAGGCTCTCGCTTGGTGCGGGAGCCTTGTTTTTATGTGTACCCGCGAGTTCTGCCATTGGGGACGCACGCCTTTGTGGCGCAGTCTTTTACTATGGAATGCATCGATGCGCTGCGTGCCAAAGAGTATGTTCCCATTGGCACACGCGTAGCCATGTTCGATTGATCTTACAAGGAAGGGGCGCCATGTCCCAGTTCACCGACATTTGCCGCATCAACGTCAAGGGCGGCGACGGCGGCGCGGGCTGTATGTCGTTCCGCCGCGAGGCGTTTGTGCCCAAAGGCGGCCCGGACGGCGGCGACGGCGGTCACGGCGGAGACGTCGTCATCCAGGCCGATGCCCAGCTTTCCTCGCTTATCGATTATCGGTTCAAGCACCACTTCCGCGCCGAGGCGGGCACGCATGGCAAGGGCTCCAAAAAGGACGGTGCCGATGGTCGCGACCTCGTGCTGAAGGTCCCCATGGGTACGGTTATCCGTGAGCTCGATCCCAGCACGATGGAAGCGAGCTATGAGATAGCCGACCTCACGCATGATGGAGAGCGCGTCATCGTGGCCCCGGGTGGCACGGGTGGCTTGGGTAACCCGCATTTCGTCACCTCCACGCGCCGTGCCCCCGCGTTCGCCCAGAAGGGCGAGCCTGCCATCGAGCACTGGATCGAACTTGAGATGAAGCTCATGGCCGATGCCGCACTCGTGGGTTTCCCGAGTGTTGGTAAGTCCTCCCTCATCGCCCGCATGAGCGCCGCTCGTCCCAAGATTGCCGACTATCCGTTCACCACGCTCGTGCCGAACCTCGGCATGGTCCGCGCGGGCGAGTACTCCTACGTGGTTGCCGACGTCCCCGGTCTCATCGAGGGCGCTGCCGAGGGCAAGGGTCTGGGTCACCAGTTCCTTCGTCATGTTGAACGTACGGCGCTCATCTTGCATGTGGTCGACATCACGGGCAGCTACGAGGGACGCGATCCGCTCGAGGACTATCGCATTATCAACGATGAGCTGCGCCGGTACGCCTCTGAGCTTGCGGATCGCCCGCAGATCGTCGTGGCCAATAAGTGCGATGCGAGCGGTATGCAAGATCGCGTCCAGGCCCTCAAGCAGGCAGCGCTCGCCGACGGGCACGAGTTCTTCGCCGTCTCCGCCCTCACCGGCGCCGGCCTTCAAACGCTCATGCTCGCTTGCGGTGAGCGCGTGAGTGAGCTGCGTCGCGCCCTCGCCGAGGAGCAGGCGGCTGCTCCTGCGTTTGATGATGAGAAGTGGGAGCGTGCTCGTAAGGCCCGCGACAAGCGGTTCCACGTTGAGCAGGAGGAGCTGGGTGCCTGGCGCGTCACCGGCACCAACGTTGAGCGCATGGTTGTGCAGACCGATTGGGAGAACGAGGAGGCCATCATCTATCTCCAGCACCGTATGGCGCGTATGGGTGTGGACGATGCGCTTATCAAGGCGGGATGCAAGAACGGCGACGAGGTGCGCATCCTGGGTTACGCCTTTGACTTCGAGGGCATTGAGGATGACGATGCCGAGGATGAGTTCAACGACCTCGAAGGCCTTGTCGAGGTTGTGGATCTTGACGATGCGCCTCTCGGCGGCGATACCGAGGATGCTGAGTAGGATGGAGACTCCCAGCCGCTTGCTGCCCTCGCTTGGCTCAGATTCCAAACGAATCTATCGCCTCGGCATCATGGGCGGCACGTTCGACCCCATCCACTACGGGCACCTGGTGACCGCCGAGCAGGCTCGCGAGGCGCTTGACTTGGACCTTGTCCTGTTTATGCCTGCTGGTTCGCCGGCGTTCAAGCAGGACAAGCGTGTGAGTGACCCCGAGGACCGTTACGCCATGACGGTCCTGGCGACGGCGGCCAACGCCGCGTTCTACGCGAGCCGCTTCGAGATCGACCGTCCGGGCGTCACGTACACCGTCGACACCTTGAGTGAGCTTCGCCGGCACTATCCAGATAACGTCGAGCTGTATTTTATTACCGGAGCCGACGCCATCATCGACATTCTGGCATGGCACGATGCCGACCGTCTCGCCTCACTCGCGACTTTGATCGCTGCGACCCGCCCGGGGTACGACATCGAGACCGCTAAGTCGCGCATCGCCGCCTCGGGCATCGATTTCGACGTTCGTTACATCGAGATTCCCGCGCTCGCCATCAGCTCCTCGAACATTCGCGAGCTCGTGGCCTCGGGAAAGAGCGTCCGCTATCTGACGAGTGAGTCCGTGATGGGGTATATTCGCAAGAACGATCTGTACGTACAGGAGGGGAGCGGCAATGGCCATGGTGCATGATCAGACCGCCGAGCTCGAGCGCGTTCGCAACATGCTCGAGGTTCGAATGAAGGAAAAGCCTCGGCGTTATCAGCATTCGCTCGGCGTTGCCCGTACGGCCGTGGACCTCGCTCGTGCCTACGAAGTGGACGAATACCATGCCGCATTTGCCGGGCTTACGCATGATTGGGACAAGGTGCTGGATGATCATGAGCTGCTTGCCCGGGCCGCCCAATACGGCGTCAAGGTGACCGGATCTCCCACGCGCGCGGTCGGCCTGTTGCATGGGCCCGTCGCCGCCCACGAGCTGCCGCATATCTTTGAAGGCATCGCTCCCGAGGTGTGCCAGGCGGTCGCCCGTCATACGGTAGGGGCGATCGACATGACCCCGCTCGATATGGTCGTGTTCATTGCCGATGCGATCGAACCGGGTAGACGTGGCGATTATGCCGAGCGTCTGCGCGCTCTGGTGGGGTCAGCGCCACTGGAAGAACTGTTCTTCCAAACGTTCGCCCAGGGGCTTGTGTATGTTATCTCCACAGGTCGCTATCTGTACCCAACCGCAATTGACATCTATAATGCGTACGCAGTGAAACGTTCGAGATAGCGCCCGTGTGTCATGTGGGGACGTATCCCTTGGCACGCTTTAAACATGAAAGGTATTCAATGTCTGATATGACCGATGCCCAGCTTCTTGAGTATGCCGCCGGCTTGAACGCCAAGCCCGTTGAGGATGGGGAGGGCCCTGCCTCCGTTGATCGCTCCTCCGCCTCGCTTTCCTCTTCTGGCGTGCCCGCGATCGAGGTCGCTCGCGCTGCGGCTGACGCCGCCTCCTTCAAGGGTGCCGAGGACATCTGCATCATCGATCTTACCGAGCTGTCCGACGTGTGCGATTACTTCGTGATTGCCACCGGCAGCAACACGCGTATGGTCGACGCCATTGTCGATGAGGTCGAGGAGCAAGTTGCCAAAGCTTGCGGCGAGCATCCGTTCTCCATTGAGGGGCGCGAGGAGCGCAATTGGATCCTCATGGACTACGGCTCGGTTATCGTGCATTCCTTTACGCCTGAGGCACGCGAGTACTATCGCTTGGAAAAGCTCTGGGGCGATGCTCCCGTCGTCGAGCTGTAGAGCCCTCCGGCCGTGCGGTGCAATTGGGGACGTACCCCACTTGCACCATGCCGGCTAGTCGGTCGGTTTGTTTTGGTTGAGGAACTTGGCAGGGTCGACGAGGTCGCCGTTGAAGCGGGTGGCGCGGCCGAAGCTGACAGCATCGGTACCGAATTTCTCACGCACAGCGTCGAGCGTCACAGCCAGATCGCGCTTGTCGCTCGCCATGGCGCCCCGCTCGTCAACCTCGCAAAACAAATCGGTCTGGATACCGGCACCGTCGATGCCGAAGTCACTCACGCCTACACCGGCTAGGCGCACGTGCGTGCCCACGCTCCAGATACTCTCAAGCAGTTCGCAGGCAACGGCTCCGAACACGTTCTCGTCGTCGGTCGCATGGGTGAGCTTGCGCTGAATCGTCCGCCCCTCGCCGAAGGAGTACTTGAGCTTGAGTGTGACGGTTCGGCCCGCGAGGTTCTTACGGCGCAACCTTCGCCCTACGGATTCGGAGAGCAGGTGGATCGCCGCCTTCACGTCTGTTACATCCGTGAGGTCCCGAGAGAACGTCCGCTCGTTGCTCACCGACTTCACGTCCTCGGGCGCATCGATAGCGGAGACTTCGCTCACTTCCCGTCCAGCAGCGCGTAGACGCACCAGCTCGGCATTGACGCCGAAGATGGGGGAGAGAAGCGTATTCGAGGCTCCAGCGAGCTGCCCGAGTGTACGGATGCTCACTTTATGAAGGGCACTTTCCGCGGCCTTGCCGATGCCGCTCATGGCTCGGACGGGCAGTGGTGCCAAGAAGCCTTCCTCGGTGCCGGGAAGCACCACGGTGAGACCGCGTGGCTTTTCGCGCTCGCTGGCGATTTTTGCCACTGTCTTATTACGGCCCAGGCCAATTGAGCAGGTGATTCCCAGCTCCGCCACACGGTCAGAAATCCGACGGGCGATGGCTATTGGGCTTTCGCGGGTAAAACGTCCAGGCGAGATGTCGAAAAATGCCTCGTCGATGGACACTTGTTCCACGTAGGGAGTCTCGTCTGCCAAAATCGCCATGACCTGCGTACTCATCTCGCGATAACGCGCGAAATGCCCTGGCGTCCAAATGGCATCGGGGCAGAGGCGCGTTGCCTGCGCCGAGGACATGGCGGAATGGACGCCGTACGTACGTGCCTCATACGAGCAGGTGGAGACCACGCCGCGTTTCTCGGGGCTGCCACCCACGATAACCGGCTTGCCGCGCCATTCGGGATGATCGAGCTGCTCCACGCTCGCGAAAAACGCATCGAGGTCCAAAAGCCCGATGGCGGGGCCACTCCATGTGCCAAAGAGCACATCGGAAAACGCCGCAGAATCGAGGGCTTCGTCGTTGCCATGCCAAAGGGGCACGTTTCCAAAGGACACGTCGTCTTCAAAAGAACCGTATGTATGTTCGATATTGCTCATACGATGAGTATAGCCAAAACACGGGATGTACGCTGCGTGAAAGCAAGATTCCACCCTTGCATTCCCGCAAATCTTAGATAAGATACTGGATTGCTTGCGACTTATCTGCACGAAGCCGGTCTCAAATGCTTCCCGTCAAGTCGTTGGGCGAAAGTATTTGTCCTGGTAAGGAATGCAGCGAGAAGCTGCGCAGAAGAAGGAGTTTGCATGGCTGTCAAGATCCGCCTCGCTCGTCATGGTTCCAAGAAGCGTCCGTACTACCGCGTCGTCGTCGCCGATTCCCGCACCCGTCGCGATGGTCGCCCCATCGAGGAGGTTGGCCGTTACAACCCCATGACCACCCCCAAGACCATCTCCCTCGACCTTGAGAAGATCGCCGACTGGCAGTCCAAGGGCGCTCAGCTCACCGACGCCGTCGCCGCTCTGGTGAAGGCCGCCAACGAGGGTGAGAAGGCCGCTGCAGCCCCCAAGAAGTCCAAGAAGCAGCTTGCCAAGGAGGCCGAGGAGGCTGCTCGTAAGGCCGAGGAAGAGGCTGCTGCCGCCGCTGAGGCCACCGAGGAGTAACGGTGTCCGAGGATCTGATCTCCGAGACCTTCGATGACGAGACCGTCGAGTTCGATGAGGGCGAGGAGCTCGTCTCCGATCGCATCGCCGATCTGGTCGAGTATCTGGTCGTCAACATCGTCGATGATGCTGACGGTGTGAGTCTCGAGGTCATCGACGGTGCAAGTTCCTCCACCATTGAGGTGACCGTCGCCGAGGGCGACGTCGCCAAGGTGATTGGACGTCACGGTCGCACCATCAAGGCCATCCGCACGCTCGCGCGTGCCCTCGCCGCTCGACTCGACACTTCTGTCGAGGTCGAGGTCATGGGCTAACGTCGTGACGGCCTCGTATAAGAACATAGCCCGTGTGGTTCGTCCACATGGCACCAAGGGGGAGGTTCTCGTGGCTCCGCTGCGAGGCCTTCCCTTTTTACTCAGCGAAGGGATGCGCGTCCATCTGACACCCCCCGCCCTCAAGCGGGAGCGAATCTCGACCGTGGAAGCGGTGTCCGAGACGGCAGATGGCGGCCGCGTGCTCTTTTCTTGCGCGCATGACCTGGATGCCGCCGAGGGTATTGCCGGTTGCTACGTCCTCGCCAGCTGTTCCGATTTCGAACTCGGTCCGCTTGACGCCGCATTCGAAGATCTCGTTGGCCGATTGGTCGTTGACGAGCGCCATGGTTCGCTCGGGCATATCGCCGAAGTCATGGAGACGCCCGCGAATGACGTCTGGGTCGTTGAGGGCCCCGATCATGGCGAGGTCCTGATTCCCGTCATCGATGATGTGGTCAGCACGATTCCGGTGGAGGGCCCCATTTCTGTTCGCGTTATGGACGGTTTGCTCGACCTGTAAATCACGAGGGGAGTGCTCATGCTCATCGAGACCCTCTCGGTCTTTCCCGAGCTTTTCGAACCCTATATGTCCACCTCGATTATGGGACGCGCTCGTTCTCGTGGCCTTTTCGACTTCAAGAGCTACGACCTGCGCGATTGGACGCACGATCGTCACCGCACTGTTGACGATGCGCCCTTTGGCGGAGGTGCTGGCATGCTCATGAAGGTCGAGCCGCTTCACGACGCCATCACCGACATCTCTTCTCGCGGTGATGTCCGTCCGTGCGTGGTATTCTTCACGCCCTGCGGCGTGCCGTTCACCCAGCATGTCGCAGAGCGTCTCTCAAGCGTCGAGCGCATCTTGTTCGTATGCGGTCGCTATGAGGGCATGGACGAGCGTGCTTACGCCCTGGCCGATGAGCGTCTTTCGATTGGCGATTACGTCCTTACGGGCGGCGAGCTTCCCGCGCTTGTGGTGAGTGACGCCATCATCCGTCTTTTGCCGGGCGCCCTCGGCAATGACATGGGAAGCGTCGATGAATCATTTTCCACCTGCGAAGATGGCGGCCTTCTCGAGTATGCCCAGTACACGCGTCCCGCCGACTTCAACGGTAACGCCGTGCCCGAGGTGCTGCTTTCAGGCGACCATGCCAAGGTTGATGCCTGGCGCCGCGCAAGCGCCCTCGAGCGCACGTGCCGGTGGCGTCCCGACCTGATCGAATCCGCACGCCTTACAAATGGCGAGCGCGTGCTCGCCACTGAGCTCATCACACGTTTCCATGGCTCCAAGGCAGGGGAGGCTTAATGTCTGAACGTCGCGGCATATTCTCGACCATCGCCGAATGGGTTGGCGTCTTTCTCATCGCCTTCGCGGTGTTCGCCCTCATTCGCACCTTCGTTTTGTCCCCGTTTACCGTTCCAACTGGGTCGATGGAGCCCACCATACAGGTGGGCGATACCATCTTCGCGCAAAAGCTCACGTTGAACTTGGGGCACGATGTCGAGGACGGCCAGATCGTCGTATTCGAGAATCCAGTTGCCGGCACCGAGCACGATATTCTCGTTAAGCGCGTGATTGCGCAGAGTGGACAGACCGTCGACCTGATCGATGGCGTCGTCTACATCGATGGATCTCCGCTTGATGAGCCCTATGCCCAGGGGTCGAGTTATGAGCTCGTGACCCAGGCGCCTGGCGTCGAGGTGAGTTTTCCCTATACCGTTCCGGATGGCTACATTTGGGTCATGGGTGATAACCGGGAGAATTCTGCCGATTCGCGCTACTTCGGTCCCGTGCCTAAGGAGAACCTCATTGGCATCGCCTTCTTCCGCTATTGGCCGATTGACCGAATTGGAACCTTGTAGCACGTATCGGGGACGCGTCGCAGGTGGCACGCCATATCCGGTAATCCTGCTAAAATAATCACTTGTTTGACCGTACGATTGAAGGGGAGCAACGCCAAGATGAATCCGAATGCGTTGACGTTCCAGGACATGATCCTCAAGCTCGAGGCCTATTGGGCCGGCCACGGCTGCACCGTCATGCAGCCCTATGACTCCGAGGTCGGTGCCGGTACCTTCCATACCGCAACCCTCCTGCGCAGCTTGGGTAAGCAGCCCTGGCGCGCCTGCTATCCGCAGCCCTGCCGTCGCCCCGCCGATGGCCGTTACGGCGAGAATCCCAACCGTATGCAACACTATTACCAGTTCCAGGTGCTCATCAAGCCGAGCCCCGAGAACTCCCAGGAGCTGTATCTCGATTCCCTCACCGCCATCGGTCTCGACCCTGCCGAGCATGACGTGCGCTTCGTCGAGGATGACTGGGAGAGCCCGACGCTCGGTGCCTGGGGTCTGGGCTGGGAGGTCTGGCTCGATGGCATGGAGGTCACGCAGTTCACGTACTTCCAGCAGGTTGGCGGCATTGAGTGCGATCCGGTGCCCGTCGAGATCACCTACGGTCTCGAGCGTATCGCCATGTACGCGCAGGGCGTCACAAGCGTGTACGACCTTGTGTGGAGCTACCTGCCCGATGGTACGCCCATGACCTACGGTGACGTTTTCCTCGAGAACGAGCGCGAGTTCTCCGCGTACAACTTCGAGATTGCAAACATCGAGATGATGCGTCAGAAGTTCGATGATTTCGAGGCCGAGTGCCACAGCTGCCTCGATGCCAAGCTTCCGCTGCCTGCGTACGACTGCGTCATGAAATGCTCGCACAGCTTCAACATCCTCGATGCACGCGGTGCGCTTTCGGCAACTGAGCGCGCAGCCTATATCCTGCGTGTGCGTACGCTTGCCAAGGCGTGTTGTGAGTCGTATCTCGCCGAGGTCGCCGGTGATGCCGCCGTCGAGGCTTCCAATCAGAAGGGGGAGGTGGCGTAAATGGCCGGTACCCGTGATTTCCTATTCGAGCTTGGCGTCGAAGAGATGCCCTCCGCTCCGCTCAACAACGCCGTCAAGCAGCTCAAAACCCTGATTTCCAAGGGTCTGGACGATGCTGGACTGGCCCATGGTGACGTTCGCATCATTTCTTCGCCGCGTCGTCTCGCTGCATTGGTGTTAGACGTCGCCGAGGCGACGGAGGAGATTCACTCCGTTCTCCGCGGGCCTTCCGCAAAGATCGCATTCGACGCTGAGGGAAACCCCACCAAGGCGGCCGAGGGTTTTGCCCGCAAGAATGGCATGACCGCCGCGGAGCTCGTCCGCCGCGAGGACGCAGACGGCACCGAGTACGTCTTCGCTGAGCAGAACACGCCTTCCGAGCCCGCTGTTTCGATTCTTACCCGCGTGTGCGAGGATCTCATCCCTGCCATTCAGTGGCCTAACTACCGTAGCCAGCGGTGGGGGAGCGAGCATGCCACGTTCGTGCGTCCGGTGCGTTGG